>JAFGBA010000138.1 GCA_016933395.1 Sedimentisphaerales bacterium
TACAATTGGCTATCTCGGTGCTTAGTGTCATCCTGCTGGGATTGTTGGGAGCCATCTGCGAAGCGTTACCGAATTTATTCCATTTACAATACGCTGATTGGGAGTTGCCGGCCTCGACGGAATTCTTTGTCGAATACTATCCGCTCAATGCCGGATATTTTATATATTCCCTGACGCCATTGATGGCAATTCTATTGGCGGCGCCGTTTTTGGGACGGACGGAGCGGCAGGAACGCACTTATAAATATGTCTTTGTAATAACATGGCTGGTGGCGTGGATTTATATCGCGGTTTTTATTCTGGCCTTTTTGGCGCCCCATATCCTTTCGATGACGCTTGTAAGCAAAACAACCATCATTATTATTACCGCCACGATTGACTGTTTGATTATTCTTGCTCTGGTTGCTTTGGGGATTAAACAGCATCGCCAAAATTAATTTTTCGGTAAATGGTTTTTTTCTGTTGACAATGGAAACGCACATATGTATGTTTCCAAGCTCGAATCGTTGATATTTACCTTTTTGAGGTGCGCCATGTTGGTGACATTTGAAAATTCATTGCGAACGCCGGCCGTTTTTGCGGTTGCGGTCTGGAGTATGGTTAAACTCCATGCCCAGCGCTATGGCGGCGGCATTGACGGTGTTCCCCGAGGTGCGCCCTAAAAGGTTGATGTCCATATACACATTAAAGCCTTTCGGGTAAAGCACTTCCCGGAAGGCTTTTTTATTGGTCCGAACCACTCAAAAAGAAACCATCTTTGTGAGCACGGAGATTATACGCGCAGAAATAATGTTGGTGTGTCAGTCGGGGTAAGGTCGGGCGGTCGTTGTGGCGGGGCAGCGGCCGCCTTGACCGATTTATTTTGAAATTGTGGTTTCGCAGTTCAACAATAAACAACTATTAATTATCAACATGTTAGGAAACAGATTTACTTTGTGTCACTCAATCATTGGGTACTTCATAGGGGTGGCAACGGATGTCGGCGTAGGCGAAACCGGTTTTGGCGCGTTCCTGTTGTTCGGCGATCCAGGCGTCCATACCGATGGCTTTGATGCGTTGGCCGTCAGCCAGCAAGGTGGGATAACCTTTGGCGATGCTTTTGATTCGCCGGCAGGGGTACTCAGCGCAGAAGACGCAAACGTCAACACCTTTCTCGCGGGCGCATTTGCGGATAGAACAAAACGGAGCGCCGCAATTGCCTTCCCGGCAGCAGTTGGAACTGCCTTCGGCAAGGCGATCCAAAAACGACCAAAAGTCCGTAAAGCCCTCAATATTAGGCCCGAAGTATTCCCAGGCGTCTTTTCGCATGGTGTCCCGCAAGGCCGCCGCCTGCTTGGGGGTGCGGTTTTTCTGGGAGCATAATCCGCAGTATAAGCCACAATAAGTAACTTCTTTTAAATCAGCCATGAGGCAAATACCTTTCAATATTGAGGAATAATTGTTTTAGGAAACGCCACCAAAGCATAGTCCTAAAACGTCCTAACAGCAACAGTAACGTTCTTTCGGAAAAGGCCGGAATAAATGCAGCCGAAGAAGGAAATCGACCGATAATTCATAAAGCCGTGGAGCAATGTGCGCCCCGATAACTATCGAAAAAACAAGAAGTTAATATGGCTGACACCAAAGTACTCAATCGCGTGGCTTTTACCTCAATAGCTTTAGGGATATGCCTGTTTGTGCTGGTTAGTCTGGTCAGTTTCAGCACGGCGGACTGGCCCAATCCGGACGTGGTAACGAGCGGGCCGGCCCAAAACCTGTGCGGGCCGGCCGGAGCGTGGATCTCCTATCAGTTACATTACTGGTTCGGTCCGGCAAGTTACGTCTTTTTGATCGCTGTAATTGTTTATCTCATAGCTTTTTGCGCAAACAAATCTGTCGAACAACTATCCTTGCGGGCCATTGGCGTATTGTTGGTGGGTGCGGTAACAGCGGCTACGGCACATTTGTGGCGGCCCGGTGATGAAAACTCCCTCACCATCGGCAATGGCGGCGTGTTGGGAGCGGCGGCGGGACATTTTCTTCTGACCAACACCGCGCTGGTGGGTGCGATATTGATATTGCTGGCGGCCATGGTGGTAGGGTCGCTGCTGGCGGCGGATAACCTTCTGGCTCCCATGTTCATCTTGCTGTGGCGGGGATTGGAGCGGTTGCGTCATGTGGGACCGGTGCTGGCGACCGTCGGGGCAGGAGTCGCCCGCATTCCTCGCTGGAATCCGCTGGCCCGTCCTTCCTCGGCAACGGCCACACTGAAGCCGCCGATCTCTTCGCGGCCTGGAAGTGGCCTTGTTGATGATGACGATATCCCCGGACTTAATGAAAAAACGGATTTATTTACGTCCCTTGATAAGGATGACTCTGATTCAGGGGATATCAACGCTAACGCCAAGAACAAAAAGAATGTCAAATCCTCTACCTCTGCAACAAGTCCTATTACCAGTGCCCTGGCGGGCATTATGGGGCGAAAACCTCGACAGGCTTCCTCCCCGCCTGCGCCCGATTATAGTGATTATCGCTATCCCTCTCTAAGTTTGTTGCGCGATCCCGAGCCGTGCTACGTCGCCCTACAGGAAAAAGTCGTTCGCCAGAAAAGTGATATTCTCGAACGCACCCTCAAGGAATTTAATCTTGACGCCAGAGTGGTAGAGGCCGAAACCGGTCCGGCCATCACCATGTTTGAGTTGCAACTGGCCCCCGGCATCAAGGTGGCTCGCATTACCAATCTGGCCAACGACATCGCTCGGGCCCTCGGCGCCGGGGCGGTCCGTGTGGTTGCTCCTATCCCTGGTAAACACACCATCGGCATCGAAGCACCTAACAACGAAAAAGAAAAGGTTCGTGTCAAAGAACTCATGACTGCATCCGGCTCCAAAGCCTCCAAAATGAATATTCCGTTGTTTCTCGGTAAGGACGGGTCCGGCGAAGCATTGGTTTGTGATCTGACCAAAATGCCACATTTGCTGATCGCAGGCACTACCGGCTCCGGTAAAAGCGTCTGCATCAACGCCATCATTATGAGTATTCTGCTCACACAACGGCCGGATTTGGTCAAACTCATTCTTGTTGATCCCAAAATGGTGGAAATGAACGCCTTCCGCGATGTGCCGCATTTGATGTGCCCCATCGTTACCGAAATGAGCCGCGCCGAAAAAATCCTCGAATGGCTCACGACCAAGATGGATGAGCGCTATGCCATTCTTGCCGAGGCCCGCGTTCGCAATATCACCGACTATAATAAACTTTCGCCCGAAGAAATTTATGACCGCTTCCAGCCCAGTAATGACGAGGAAAAAGCGAAGATTCCGCTGCGTCTGCCTTATATGGTTATCGTTATCGATGAATTGGCTGATCTGATGATGACCAGCGCCAAGGAAGTCGAATCGTATATCATCCGTATCGCTCAAAAGAGCCGGGCCATAGGGATCCACATCGTTCTCGCCACGCAGCGACCGCAGGCAACAGTGGTTACCGGCCTGATTAAGAGCAATTTGCCCTGCCGTATCAGTTTCCGCGTCGCCGCTCGCATGGACAGCCGCATCGTCCTCGACCAGAACGGCGCAGAGACGCTACTGGGCCAGGGCGATATGCTCTTCCTCCAGCCAGGCACCAGCGAACTTATTCGCGCTCAAGGAGCATTCCTTGACGATGAAGAAATTCATAACGTCGTAAAATATCTTAAGGAAACTGCGGCGCCGAGTTTCCATCCCGAACTGATGCAGATGAACCGCCTTGACACCGGCGACATGGAGCGTGATGAACTCTTTGACGAGGCCGTCAAGATCATCCTGGAAACCAAACGCGGCAGCGTCTCACTGTTGCAGCGTCGGTTGACGATTGGCTATTCGCGGGCGTCGCGGCTGATCGACCAGATGGCCACCGCCGGCATCGTGGGCGAATATAAAGGTTCCCAAGCGCGCGAAGTGCTCATTACGCTGGATGAGTACGACGTCATCAAGACACACATGGATCGCGACGCCGCTGAAGGTTATGCCGACCTTGCAGAAGCTGATGCCGAATCTATCACCGCCGAAGTGCCCGGCGCGGGCAGCACCCACGTCGGCGCGCCCGCCATTCGGCCTGAACTGGCGGAAAACTTCCAAACCAAATCTTCCTCTCTTGTAGAGGAAACAAGTGAGGATACGGAAGATATCTCCGATGAAAAGGAAAATATATCCGAAGATGAACAAATCATCCTAGATGAGGATGAATATGATGAAGATGAAGAAGAAATCGAAGATGAAAATGATGAAGTTTTAGATGATGAATCCGAAAACCAAGAGGAGGAGGAGGAGGA
>JAFGBA010000139.1 GCA_016933395.1 Sedimentisphaerales bacterium
GAGAGATAAACGCTTACGAACGCAAAGAAGAAAATAGACATGATTGACATGATTTACCCTGATATTTGACCTTGTTTTCCTCCCGCCCGGCCGGTATAATACGCCTTCAACTGCGGGGTCTGTTCGACCTGCGGGATTTTGAAAGAAATACTCCATAATAAACTTAATAACCAAAATTCATGAACTTTACCTGTAGCATCTGCGGCGGCGAACATTCTCTTGACGAAGTGTCGTTTGGTTCCAACGCTCCACTTCAATGGCGTCTCCTCTCTGACGCTGAGCGGTCCCAATCTTTCCTCAGCGATGAACAGTGCGAGATAGAAAGCCACGAAGGACGCAGCTTTTACATCCGAGCCTGCCTAGTACTTCCGATTCAGGAATCCAGTCGAACGTTCACGTGGGGTGTCTGGTGTTCGCTAAGCGAGGCCAGTTATACTGAGATGGCGCAATATTGGGAGGATCCCGCAAGAACAAAACGTGGTCCTTATTTTGGCTGGCTATGCACCAGCATTCCTGGCTATCCGGAAACCGCCTTCCTTAAATCACTCGTTCACCAGCGAGAAGTCGGCCTCCGGCCTCTGGTTGAGCTTGAAGCTACCGATCATCCTCTGGCGTTAGACCAAAAGAACGGTATCCAAGAGTCTCGCTTAAGAGAAATAGTTAATAAGTTAATACACAATGGGGATCAATAGATGGATTTTGCAGACGATTTTACTATTATGGTTTTGTAAGGAAAATCTTTGACCCACGCGGAGGCTTTACCCCTTGTTTTCCTCCCGCCCGGCCGGTATAATACGCCTTCAACTGCGGGGTCCGTTCGACCTGCGGGATATTGACAGGAAAACCATATAGTAACTTGTTAATTGCATAGGAAAGACAAATGGGACTTCATATTCATTCTTTAGATAACATTCCCAAAAGTGCCGACCGTGACTACTTTGTCTATCTCTTAGAATACGGTTGGCATGAGCCTCTTGCTAGTTCGCTAAACGAAAACTTCGACAATATGGCCAAACGTGCAGCTCAGAGTCGGGCTGTCGTCATAAAGGGAACTGAGTTAGCTCATTTCGAGAATGAGGTGTTTTCATATCACCAAATCAACAATGAACGGGGTGAAGATATTCTCCCGGCAGTTTTAATCACGGATGCTCATCCAGCATACTTTCAAGAAAACAATCATGGATTTAGACATACCCGTGGTTTATATAGAGAATCTGATGAAGGCGATATTAAACTGATACTAATACCTCTCAAGAAGTTTTGCCGTACAACAACAGATGTAGTAAGTCTAATTGAAAAGCTGTTTTCTGATATCGAAGCTGGTAAAGACCTATCACAGTTCCAAATAGCCAAAGAAATAAAGAAAGGTGTTGGATCAGCAATTGTTGATTCAATTATTTTGGAACCAAATATATCTGGCATAGGTTTCAGCTTTAAAAAGCTCGGTTCCTTCTTAAGAGGGCACAATTAACATGAGGATCCAAATCAACCCACTGACGCGATCCACTCACTCCTCGCGGTCCATCTCCGGGTTTGTTGGGTAAATTTTCCTCGGAAAAAGTAAAGGTATCATTGGGGGCGGGTCGATAAGGGGAGTGTTACGGGCGGGCCTCGTTGGGGGCCTCACGTCGGGATGAAATAAAGCGAAAAATTAATTTACCGCGTGGGCAACAAGTTGCCCACCCTACAAAGGCTGACCCGCCACGATGTGGGCGAGTAACTCGGTGGGTTTGCGACCCACCCTACAAAGATTTATTTTACCGCGTGTGCAACAAGTTGCACACCTATCTGATTTGGATGACTTGCACTTTATTCCGGAGGCTCACGCCCCCGGCTATTCTTCTTTCACCGCTGCGCGGTGAGGATTAGAATGACATGGCGCCCGCGGCTAATCCTTTTTATCCAAGTCTCGCCCATACGCAGCATCTGAAAGATGCGGGGTACTCCATGTTGACCGCGGCGATCTGGTATAGCCATTCTGGCTGCCCCTTGACAGGCGTCCCGGCCGCCTTTACCATACCTCCCCTGCCGTAAAGGCAGGAAACGATAGACGCCCCCTTCGTCTAGCGGCCCAGGATTCTGGATTCTCAGTCCAGCGACAGGGGTTCGAATCCCCTAGGGGGTAGTCAACGACGGCTTGGCAATACCGGGTTTGGCCGGTATGGCACAGCGTAGAGTGGGTTTTGTCTTTTCTTTTGCCAAGATTCCCTCCCAAAGCTAGAATGCCGCTCTGGTTTAAGGAATTTATGATAAGCCGAGGTGTTGTATATGCTTAGTGAATGTTCTTCTTCGACGTTGCCGCAACAGGTCGACCTGCGGCCGAATCTGGAAAAATGGGGGCTGGGGCCGCGGTTGCAGCATAAGCGGGGAACGTGTTCGGTCTTTGCCGTGGCCCAGGCGCTGGAGTACGCGATGGCGGCCAAGAGCGGCAAGGGCGTGCGGTTGAGCGTGGAATATCTCCTCTGGGCGGGCAACAGGGCGTTCGGGCTGGACTGGGATGGGGCGTATTTTACCGTAGTGTACCTGGGGTACGACCTGTACGGCATTTGCGAGGAGGCGGATTGGCCCTATGGCGACAGCTTCGATCCGAAGTTTTCCCCGCCGCAAACCCTGCGGGATAAGGCGAAGGCCTTGCATGATCCGGAGATTCGGTTCCATTGGATCAAGCATTGGAACCCGCGGACGGGACTGACGCCGGAGCAACTCACGGAGATCAAGCAGGTCCTCAATCAAAACTGGCCGGTGTGCGGCGGCTTGCGCTGGCCGAAGAAGGCTGAGTACTGGCCCAATGACGCGATCAATATGATGCCCGATGAGCAGGTGCAGGATGGCCACAGCGTGATGTTCGTGGGGTATGAGGATGATGCCCAATACGAAGGCGGCGGGCGGCTGATCTTTCGCAACACGCAGAACGAAGGCCGGTTCGGAACGATGAGTTATGCGTACGCTTGCACCTATTTAAACGATGCGTTGTGGGTGGCGTATGAGCCGGGCAGCGGGACAATCACCTCCCCTACCAAGACGCCGACGGTGAATGAGTTGCTCAATCCGCTGGGTTTTTTCAGCTACGGGCGGAACCGCCGGGTGTCCAGCAATGAACAGCCCGCCTGGAACGATGCGAACATGGACATGACCTGGCTGATGCCGGGCGAGTCGGTGAATATGCCGGTTTTCGAAGGCCCCGGCGTCATTACCCACATGTGGTTTACCAGCCATGCCGGCATGGCCGGTGAACTTAATGCACTATCGATGCGAATTTATTACGATGGCGACGAGGAGCCGGGTGTGGAAGTGCCGTTGGGCGATTTCTTTGCCGTTGGGGATAAGCCCGCCGAGGTTAACAGCATCCCCGTGCAGGTATCGCCGACAGGTTCGCTGACGTGTTATTGGCGGATACCGTTTCGTAAATCGGCCCGTATCGTGATTACCAACGACAACCCTGACCGTTCTACGGGGCTGTACTGGATTGTGGATTGGTTGCAGTTGCCGGCGTTGCCGAAAGAAACGCCCTACTTCTATGCCCGTTATCGGCGGGAATATCCGGCGGTTTCGGGCCGTGATTATATGCTGGCCGACTTGAAAGGCCGGGGTTTTTATGTGGGGACGATATTGGGCGTGACGTTGGCCCAGGATGGCTGGTTCGGGGAAGGCGATGATTTCTTTTATATCGACGGGGAGCCGATTCCGAGTTTGCAGGGAACCGGCAGCGAGGACTATTTCAACGATGCCTGGGGTTTTCGGCCGCGGACGAGTGTGTGGTTCGGCCAGCCGCGCTGGGGCGAGTACGCCCCCGGTGATGAGGGCATATGCTATCGCTGGCATATACCGGATGCGGTGCGTTTCAGCCGGTCGCTGAAGGTGACGATCGAGCATAAGGGCAACACCAATGACGCGACCGCGGGGTACTTTCTGGAGCGGCCGGACTTTTTCAGCAGCATCGCCATCTGGTATCAATTTGACAAACCGGAGCATACCTTTGAACCGATGCCGGATTGGTGCCGGCGGCGGGTGCCGTGGGAAAGGCATCATTTTGTGAAGGCGTATTTGCAGGCGAAAACCTCGGATAAGTCCGAGGTAAGCGTGCAAATGCACGGCGGTTTTGGCGCTCGGCCGATGCTGGCCTGGACGAAACACAAACCCGACGCGGTTCTGACGTTACCGCTGCACGTTAGTGAAGACGGCCGATACGCAGTATGTTTGTTTGCGGCTAAAGGGCCGGACTATGGCGCTTACGATGTCGAACTGGACAACAAGAAAGCGGCGACGGCGAATTTTCATGCTCCGGAAATGGACACCATCATGGTGAATTTGGGCGTGCATGAATTAAGCAAAGGCGACCATACGGTTATTTTCCACGCAAGCAGCGATACGGTCAAACCGGATAAGGCTTTGGCGTTGGAGGAATTGCGGCTGTTGAAACTGCCAGCACCGGCAAAGCGTGAAGAGAAAACCCACCACGAAGCCCATTTCATACGACTTCCTATTGGCAGCGCCATCTACGCTTATCGCCTGGCCTTTGGCGTGCTGCCGGATTCGCTGGAAATGCTGGTGGAAAAAGGCTTTTTGGCTGAACGTTATCTTCGGGATGAGAACAACCTCCCATTAAAATGCACCCGCAAGGAGGATTGCCTCGAGGTCGAAAGTCCCGGTCGGGATAAATGGACGCATAGCTGGAAAGGCCTGGATGCTCGACGATAGATTAAAAATGCTCTTTTTTCGGTGTCTCAGCCATGCTAAACTATGAACCGATAAAACATATTTGAACTGGAGATATAGAAGTGAACTTTCGCACTTTTTATAACGTTTAAGCAGCTGGCGCAAGGGCTTCCAGCAGGAATTCGAATTTTTTATCATGTACGGCGGA
>JAFGBA010000014.1 GCA_016933395.1 Sedimentisphaerales bacterium
CATAACACCTTGTCAAAATATCAGTTATGATTAATGCTATTAAAAAACGTGCATAAAAAACAAGAAGTTACAGGATAGTAGTACAGACAGATGCGGACGAACACGGACGACACGGGTAAATACGGACGAGACATGAACGAGACACGGACAGGAAGGTATTCTTATGGGTGATTCGGGGAAGAAGGCGGGCAGGGCGATTAACAACAACCAACGCAACGAGGGGGAGGCGTTGATTGGGCCGCATGGGGGGTATCGCAATTTGCTGAGTTTTCAGGTGGCGCGGTTAATTTATGATGTAACGGTGCGGTTTTGCGAGTTGTATATTGAACGGTTCAGCCGCACGCGGGACCAGATGGTGCAGGCGGCCCGGTCGGGGGTGCAGAATATCGCGGAAGGGTCGCAAGCGTCGGGCACGTCCCGTAAGGCCGAATTGAAATTGACCAACGTGGCGCGGGCCAGCCTGGAGGAGTTGCGGCTGGATTATGAGGATTATCTGCGGCAACGGGGCGAAACGCCGTGGCCGGCGGAACATCCGGCTTTGAAGCGGTTCAAGGCGCGGCGTTGCCGAAGCATGGAGGATGTGCGAGCGTGGCTGGAAAGTGAAAAGCACACTGACAAGCACGGACTTACACAGACAGGCACGGGCAAACGCCAAAACGCAAAACCCATAAAAATATCCGTGGACGTCGGTGAAGGTCCGTGCAAGTCCGTGAATGAAGCGGTGCCGGCGGCCAATGCGGCGTTATCCTTGTTGAATCTGGCAGGTTATCTGCTGGACCGCCAGATAGCGGCGCAGGCGGCGGCGTTCGAGCGCGAGGGCGGTTTTACTGAACGGATGTATCGGGTGCGGGCGCAGAGGAGATGAAAAGAGTGCGGCAGACGCGTTATGGACTATCACGGATGCGGCTTCGTTTTCAACTACGCCGTGACGGGTTTGACTTGTGGGATGGGAAGAAGAGAGATGCTTCACTGCGTTCAGCATGACGGGGGAATTGCCGGCCGGAGGTCGGCGGTACGACTGGATGTCCGTTTTCGCGGTTTTAACCCACGACTAACGTCGTGGGCTATGCTTGTGCAGGCCGGAGGGCGGCAGTACGAAAGGCGACGACCAACTGGTTTTGTAAGTGATTGATTTAAGGGGTGTTATGGGGCAAACCGGCGGGGGTGAGGGTTGTTTTTTGGCTATTGGTCAAGGGTGAGGTAGGCTTTGGTATGCGGAAAAAATCCGCTTGCCTGTAAGCCGAGAGCGGATATACTGTTGAGTCTTTGACAAAATGGCGGCTAAGTCCCGGCCGGTTAATAAGTAAGGGCCGTCAAGGCCGGGGTGTCGCCTGAAAACAATAGTATGTGGAGGCCATCAATGGCAGGGTACACGACGCAGGACATTCGTAATATCGTTCTTATCGGTCACGCCGGGGCGGGCAAAACGACGCTCGCCGAGGCGATTTTGCATAAATCGGGCCTGACAACGCGTTTGGGGAGCGTGGAAGACAAGACGAGTATTCTGGACTGCGACACCGAGGAGAAGGAACGCGGCCACTCGGTGGATTCGGGGCTGGCCCATGTGAACCGCAAGGGCAAGGAAATCAATATCATCGATACGCCCGGCTACCCGGACTTTTTAGGGGCGGCGATACCCTGTCTGGCGGCGGCGGAGACGGCTGTGCTGGTGGTGAGCGCATCGGCGGGGATTCAGACGAACACGCGCAAGATGTTCCAGACGGCCAAAGAGCGCGGCATGGCGTGTGTGATCGTGGTGAATAAAATCGACAGCGGAACCGACGAACTTAATAATCTCGTCGGTACTCTGCAGGAATCGTTCGGGATGGAGTGCCGGTGCTTTAACCTGCCCAACGCGGGCGGTTCGGCCGTGGTGGATTGTTTGGCCCATGACAACGGCGACGCTATTGCCGACGTGGCTGACGCCCATACCAATCTGATTGAAACCATCGTTGAGGCCGACGAGGCGCTGATGGAAGCGTATCTCGGCGGAGAGGAAATTCCCGCTGATAAACTCGCGGAAACGCTCGCAAAGGGCATGGTGAATCAGTCGCTAATTCCGATTCTGTTCACCAGCGCCCGTCACGAAATGGGCGTGGAAGCATTGATGGATTTCATCGCGGCGTATTGTCCCAATCCCATTCAGGGCCTCAAGCCTACGGCCGTTAAAGGCGAAGGCGAGGCACAGACTCGAACTGCGATTGCTCCGGACGCCAATGCCGGCTTAATTGGTTTGGTGTTTCGCAGCAGCGCCGATCCCAAGAGCCACATCAAAGCGAGCAGCATTCGCGTCTATACCGGAAAAATAAAGAGTGACAGTTCTCTGCAGGCCACCGGCGGCAAGAAAGGAATGAGAAGCGGGCACGTCAATAAGATTCAAGGTGATAAACTCGAATCCATTGATGAAGCAATACCCGGCGATATCGTCACATTGTCCAAGCTGGAAGAACTGAAAGTGCTCGACACGGTATTTATCGGCTCCGATCCGGGCGTGATTGAAACGCCGGCGCTGCCGATTCCGATGTTCTCGCTGGCGCTGGAGCCCAAGAGCCGCGGGGATGAGACCAAAATTTCTGGCGTTCTGGCGGAAATCAACGACGCCGATCCGACGTTCAGGACATCGCGTGATGCACAGTCGCACGAACTGGTGGTGTCGGGACTGGGCGAATTGCATGTGCGGGTCATGTTGGCGCGGATGCAGCACCGTCGCGGTCTGGAAGTGAACACCAAGCCGCCGACCATTCCCTACCGGGAAACCATTACCGGTTCGGCCAAGATGGTGGAATACACGCATAAAAAACAAAGCGGCGGCGCCGGCCAGTTCGG
>JAFGBA010000140.1 GCA_016933395.1 Sedimentisphaerales bacterium
ATGGCCCGCTGGGGCATGACCAATGTGCGGATACTGCGGACAGACGCCCGTGATTTTATCCGTTTTTGCCTTGGCAACCAAAGCGTCCGGATTTATCACGTATATTTCCCCGATCCCTGGCCGAAAAAACGCCACCATAAACGTCGTTTTTTTCAGCTTGATAACATTTTACATGTTGCTCGCACCCTTATCCCCGGCGGCGAACTTCGCATCGCCACGGACCATTCCGAGTATTACCAGTGGATTTGTGAACTTATGCTCCGGCATGAGCGAATTATTCCTCTGTTTGAATCCATTGATTTTTTCCCCACTACGGCCGCCGATGCGGGCGAATGGGTCGGCTCCAATTTTGAGCGCAAATATATCAAAGAAGGCAGAGCTATTCATACCCTGGCCTTGCAACGTAGCGAAATTGTGCCAAATCTGAATGAATTACCATCTTGATTTTACAAATTATACGGTTATATTAGATTTTTTTAACGGAAGTTGTTATTTGCATAATTCGTACCGAGGCGGGTTCCCATGAAATCAACCATAATGAAAACCAGTTGGCAGGAACGCTATCATGCCGCCGAAGTATATACTTTACGCTGCAAAGTACTGGACCAGCCGGGTATGCTCGGTAAACTCATTACCGCCATCGGTAAAACCCAGACGCACGTGGGCAACATCTCCACTTCCGGACTGGACAGCCACAATAAAATCCGGGATGTGCAGGTGTTTTGTGCGGATAAGCAGCACCTGACACGGCTGCTGGAAATGGTCTCCGCTATTGACGGCATTGAAGTGCTGCACGTCAATGACGATGTGCTGGAAATGCACCGTCGCGGGGTTATCGACGTAAAAAGCCGTGTCGCCATCAATAACCTTAGTGACCTGCGAATGGTTTATACGCCGGGCGTGGCGTCAGTTTGTAATAAAATCGTGGAAAATCCCGCTTTGGCCTGGAACCTCACCGGCCTGTGTGACCGTGTCGCCATCGTTACCAATGGAACAGCCGTATTGGGTCTGGGAGATATTGGCGTGTCAGGTTCACTGCCGGTAATGGAAGGAAAAGCCGCTATATTTGCTGAATTTGCCAATATCAGTGCTTTTCCGATACTGGTGGATTCCAAAAAACCAGACGAGGTCGTTGAAACCATCGTGCGTATCGCCGCCGGATTTGGCGCAATTCAGCTAGAGGATATTGCCGCTCCGGCCTGCTTCGAAATCGAGGAAAAACTCCGCACCAAACTGGACATCCCCGTTTTTCACGATGACCAGCATGGCACCGCCACCGTCACGCTGGCGACACTGATTAACGCCTTGCAACGCACCGGCCGAAAGCCTCAGAACTGTTCGGCGATTATCGCCGGCGCCGGCGCCGCCGGTTACGCCATCGCCATGATCCTACGGGAATTCGGCATCGGGGACATTGTCGTCTATGACTCAATCGGCCCCCTGTACGCAGGTCGTACCAAAAGCATGAATCCTTATAAGCAAAAATTAGCCAAAATCACAAATCCCCAAGACATTCAGGGATATTTAATGGAGGGCTTTAAGGGCAGAGACATTTTTATCGGCGTCGCCCGACCCAATATGGTAAGCAAGGACATGATCGCCGCAATGGCCCCTCGCCCATTGGTGTTTCCCCTAAGCAATCCTGTCGGTGAAATCAGCGTTGACGACGCTTATGAAGCCGGCGCAGGCGTCGCCGCTGATGGCCGGACCATTAATAATGCCTTGGCTTATCCGGGACTATTCCGTGGCGCTTTAGACGCCCAAGCCCGTGATATCACCCTGAATATGCAACTCGCCGCCGCCCATACTCTGGCCGACCTTGCTCCTGAGGACGCACTCCTGCCCGACATGCTGGATAAAACCATTCACCAGCGCGTCGCTGCCGCCGTCGCCAAAGCGTATGTCTGAATATCAGTAGAGAAAATAATAGTACACTTTCTTTCGGTTAATCTCCCTCACCTCCACCTTTCTAACCTGGTTATCGGACATTAAGGTCTCTTGCGGTCGTATCTGAGTTCGTCTTACAGCATTATGATGTTTTTTGCCGATATGATGGTGTAATTAACGGTTTATATCGGACCAACAAAGACGTTCCTCCAACAATACCGATAGCCCAAAACAGTTTTTATCTTACAAGTAATGAAATTCAAAAAAAGTAGAAATAAGTATTTATGGGCGGCGACCGGAATGATACTGGTGTTGGCAATGGGCGTCGGTATTATCTCCCCCTCAACGGCCGAACGTTTTTACCGAATGGTCATTCGCGACCGTTTGCTGGCGCCTATTTGGATAGCCCTAACCACAAACCGAGAAAACGTTGAAACAACCAAACTGCCGATTTACGAACTGGATATTACGCCCCGTTATCAACGGGAATTGGATGCGGATTTGCTGCAAAATAAATTCTGGTTTGGCGAACCTCAGCAAAATATTCGCCAAAATATAGCAGCGGACGACTCCGAAGGCGACGACGATGCGCCGGCTTCTTACCAGCATTACAAACCGGCTATTTTTCGCTATAATGGGATACGCTACCCGGTGGAAGTGCGTTACCGCGGGGATAATACCGATCATCGCGAAGGACATCAAAAATCGTGGCGCGTCAAATTCAAAAAAAATGATCGGTTTGAAAATCAACGTCTGATCAATTTAGTTAATCCTAAAACCCCCACCGCCCTGACACTCGCCTGCGGCTACGAGATGGCCCGGGAACTGGGGCTGTTAAGCCCGGATTCATATTTTGTGCATAAAGTGGTGAACCGGGAATACGAAGGCGTTTCGCTTTTTATTGAACAAATAGATGCTTACTATCTGATCAATCACGGCCTGACGGAAGGCAATATTTACTATGGCGAATGGCATCCGCCGGACCAGTGCCCGCCGGGTAAAAGCCTGCTGGAAAATCCCCAGGCCTGGACACCGGCGCGAATCATGGTCCCCGAAGACCCGCGGCCGGGTTGCGGCGCGATTGAACGATTTATTCATGCCTTGACGATTGAGGATAATGATACCTTTACGGAAGAATTCAGCAAGATATTCGATCTGAATGACTGGTACAATGTGTATGCCCATGCGGCCATCTGTGGTTTTTTCCACTGCGATACGTTTCATAATCACAAATATTATTTCGATCCCACCAGCGGTAAATTGAGGACTATCGTCTGGAGTCTCAACGGGTTGGGATACCCGCAGGAAATACGCGATCAGGAATTCTTCCCGCCGACAAACGTTACGAATTTGTGCACCGGGCGCATCATGGCGGTTCCGGAATTAACCGAGCGAAAGAATCAACGGTTATGGGAGCATTTGCAGGGAAAGCTGACGCTCGAAAAACAACTGGCTATTTATGACCAATTGTATGCATTAATCAGAGACGACATGCGGGCGGACGCCTTTAAGGATGCACAGGAGGGCATGCGGCGCATTTATACCAACGAAGCATGGGAAGCGGAAGTGCGGATGCAGCGGCAGTGGATTAAGGATCGCCACGCATATTTGTGCCAGGCGCTGAATCGTGATGACTTTCGCTTCGGTCCGGATCCGCAATTCAAGAATACTCATATTAACCATAATGATGATGATAAACAGATTTTAGTCGGTTTTTTGCTGACCAATGGCGGCGAATGCGGCGTGCGGGTGGATACGATAGGTTTAATCAATACATCTGAATGGGCAAAGGGTAAATATGCCTTGTATTGGGACGTTGATGAAGATAATAAAGTGAATTCTAACGACTTTTGCCTGACTAACGCCATCATTACTCAGGGGGAACAGGAATTGACACTGACAATACCGCGAGCTTTTTTGCCCGGGCGGAAAAAAGTACAGCCCAACCACTGGAGCTATTGGAAGAAACTCCTGCCGTATGAATTAATATCCTGCCCAGCGCGCTATCGTTTGCTGCTAACGGGACCACGGCAAGATAAAGCGTATAACATCACCGCCGCATGTCACCTGGTTGTGAATAACGTTACTGACGCTATCGTGAAGGTGCAACCATTATCCGATAGCCCGGAGAACACGATCAGAGGCACCCGGCCTTTTGCCTACGATGACGACCGGAAGATATCAAACACCATCACCTGGGGACCGGGGGAGACGAATATTGATGCTGATATCATCATTCCTCGCTCCACAAGACTTGTCATAAAACCCGGTACAACGGTATCTTTGGCGTCAGGAGCGAGTATTTTATGTTATGGTCCGGTCC
>JAFGBA010000015.1 GCA_016933395.1 Sedimentisphaerales bacterium
CGGTAAATGCTGTTGCGCAAGTCCGCCGTGGAACCGACCAGGTAGTACCAGCGATAATCGAATCGCAATACGGTCCGGCCGTCATCTCCCAGTAAAAACTTCACGCCCAATCCCACATTCGCATCGAAAACCGTCTCGCCGTCAATCGCACCGTAATCGCTAAACACCGACGCAAATCCGGGCCCCACCGTCACAAACGGCCGCACCCGCCCTTCGGCAATATCATTGCCGGCCGGATAGAACATCGCATTTACATTCACCAACAGCATACTAAAACTGTCCGAATCCAGGTCATAGGCATCGATTTCCGCCTGCGTGGCCGTAAGCTGGTCAAATTCAATATTCAGGTCCGCTCCCGCCATCGCCGCCGTCGCCTCCCAACCGAGATATTCCCCATCCTGGCCGAAACGAATCCCCGCAATATACCCGCTATCGCTTTCCGCCTTCACCTCGCCAACCACACTATATGTTTTTGTCTGTAACTCCCCGCCGGTGTACCACCCCCCAAAAAGGCCCACCTGCCACTCACTACTCTCAACACCCAACGTCCCCATTTGTCCGAACGCCCCCGCCGCCATACCCACCAACATAAAAACCACCACACCCGCCTGCATCTGTTTGATGTTCATTCGTTTGCCTCCTGATTAACAGTAACTCGGGAAACCATCGTTTCTTAGACATCGGGCTGCATCATAATCGTCTCTACGGCCTATTCAAAGAAAATTATGTTTGTGCTTTCCGACCCACAAGTCCATAATTATGTGTTTGGAGTATAATTAACCCCGAATATAGGTGATAGTGAATCCCGATATGAAGTTTTCCGATCTCTTACGTTCCTCCCACATCCGACTGGATTTGCCCCCGGCGGACAAATTTCAGACGATTTCCTCCCTGGCTCAGTGCCTTCAAGGCGGTGACGCCATCATCGACTTTGACACCTTGCTACAGGAGATTTTAGACCGCGAGCAGCTTAACACCACCGGTATCGGCCAGTGTGTCGCCATACCTCATGCACGTACTGAGGCCGTCTCTGACTTCGCCGTCGCCATCGGTGTCTGCCGCGAAGGGCTGGATTTCGGCTCGCTGGACCATCAGCCCGTCCGCCTCATCATCCTGCTGGGCATCCCCGCCGGCAAGGTCAAGGAATACCTCAAATTTCTGGCCGAACTGAGCAAGATGCTCCAACAACCCGGCTTCGTCGATGCCGTCATCGCCTGCAAAAATCCTGATACTCTCGTCGCTTTGTTCTCCAAAATCTAATTTTTTGCTTCGGCGGTTTATAAAAAAATGATTCTTTTGCTGAAAATTCGTTGTTTTAAACGAGACGCACACTAACTCTATGATATTAAAAGAGTTATGGTAATCTAATATGTTTTTAAAATATAAATACAAAAAAAGCGAAGCAGAACGGGAGGGGACGCTCTGCTTCACACAATGAAGGAGGAGAAACTGAAGTCTTATTTACGCTTCTACATTATTAGACGGCTATATAGACCTATTTGTTTCATGTTTTTTTAAGAAAATTTTTAGTTTTTTTATTGTTTTTATCACATCAGCGTAAACGATTGCCATATAAATTCTTATGTTTTCACTGGTAAAAACCGTTTATTACCCTTTTTCGATAATCAGTTCTTGCAATCGGCTTATCGATATCTCGGGCAGACGGCTTCGATTCTTTTTCTCATTTTCTGCTGCAACGCCTTTTTTACTCGAAAACACTATTTTTAATGCGTCTTTTGCTGTCGGGGCGAAAAAGTCTGCTCCCATTTCTTCCGCCAATCCCTCGGCCCGATTGAATACCCCACCCGAAAGCATGATTTTCAATTGAGGATTAGCTTTGATCTCCCTTAAATCGTCAATCAGCCGTCGAACATCGGGCGCACCGGAAGGCTTCGTGCCATAAATAAATAATATATCAGCATTTACAGCATTTGTCAGACTGATAATTTCGTCATTCGGCACCCCGCCGCCCAGAAACTTTACTGTCCATCCCTCGGACTCGAACAGGTCCGCACACATCTGTGCACCCAATTCCTCAGGTTCGCCTTTATTGCAGGTGATTACGATGATTTTCTCGCGCGATTGCTGGCGAGGCAGCTTATTCTGGAGTTGGTCAACCAGGGTGCGGTTGATGCGGGTGGCCATATGCTCGGTAATCAGGTCGATTTTATTCGATCGATAAAGATTTTCCACGGCCACCATGACCGGCCAGAACAGGTCCGTATAAATTCCAGTTGCCGGGGTTCCCGTCTGCAGGGCCTCACCCAACACTTTACGACACGCCATGCGGTCACCTTCCAGGAGTTTCTCCAGATACTTTGCCACAATGTCTTTAAAATCCATGAGTTATGTTCCTTCTCAATTTCCACAGAACATCGAATCCATCGAATGTTCCACGTGGAACATTTTTAACACAAAAACTCCATTTTCGCTAAATTGCCATAAACGCCTATTCAAATGTTAAATTAGGAAAGATTAATCGTTCCGCCCATAGCATCGGTACAGGCAATTAGAAAACTTTACTTAATTACCAATTTTATCTATATTAACTTTATTTCACATAATTATTCTTCACTATATTATCACCCACATTCCTTAGAGATTATGAATTAATTACAAGAAAGGGATTAAAATATAAGAGGATTAACCAACTTATAGTTATATATAACAAGTACTTATAATTTTAATAAAACTAAAGAATCACCTTTAATAGGGCTTAAAAAGCCTCATATTATTTTCCCCCTTTCCCCATGAAATATTATTTTGCATCTTCTTTAGGCTGGTTTTGTATTACATTATCCGGCATGGTCCAGATTTTCAGGCCGGTGGGGAGATTTTGAACGGATGGTCAATCTTGTAAAAATTGGGGAAATTTGGATATTTGATAAAGTAAAATAGGCTCATCAGGTGTTGTGTATTAAGTGAGAAACGATCGTTTTGATGAAGGTTGATGGATGCTGGAAGATACACTGCTGATTATACGATTCAGACGCGGCAGTCAGGATGCACTTCGCAGCATTTATGAGAAGTACCGGACGTATTTGCTGAAATTGGCAGTGGCGTTGTTGCATGATGTTCATGCGGGGGAGGATGTGGTGCATGATGTGTTTATGGAATTTGCCCGATCGGCGGGCAGGTTCAAGGTCAAGGGCAGCCTGAAGGCCTATTTGAGGACATGTGTGGTTAACCGGGTTCGCAACCATGTTCGGGCGGCGAAGGTTAGAGGCCATATGAATTTGAGCACAGCCGAAGTGGTTGCGGCGGGGGATGTCGGCGCAGAACAGTGGGTGATACTAAAGGAAGAGGCCTTACGCATCAGCGGGGCGCTGGGGCGGCTGCCTTATGAGCAGCGGGAGGTGGTGGTGCTGCATTTACACGGCGACATGACGTTCCGGGAGATTGCCCGGAGCCAGGAGATTTCGATTAAGACGGTCCAGAGCCGGTACCGGTATGGACTGGATAAGTTGCGAGCGTTGTTGAATGGTGAGGTCGAACGATGAGGCCGAACGATAAAACTGAAAAAATCATCAAGGATTTCGATATCGACGTCAACGCGGACAGGGACCGGGATATTCTGCTGGAGTTGCAACGGGTTCAAGCGGAATCCGGAGGCGCCAACCCTGGTTATTCCGTGATTGGCGTGGGGAGAATATTCTCAAAAAGCATAATGGCAAAAATGGTCGTAGCGGCGGTTACTATCGCGATGTTGTTTTGTTTATATACAGCCACCGGTCCTTTTTTTGTATCTGACGCCTTTGCCGATATGAGAAAGGCGATGGCGGTTATGCCAATAATGCACAGGAATTTATATACGACAGATAAA
>JAFGBA010000141.1 GCA_016933395.1 Sedimentisphaerales bacterium
TCGCTGATGCCCACGGCGATGGTTCCATCTTTTTCAAGACGCGCCCATTCATGCGATTCGAGAAAACGACAATCTTTAGGAATCATACAAACCTCCAACATTAGTTAGTAATAAGTTTAAATTATCTTACCGGATATACAACAACTTACAATAGTTTATGAATCTCCTGCAGGAGGGATTCAGTTTGCTTATCATCGAAACAGTATTGCATCGTAGTGAACCGACTGCGGAATTTTGCGACATCATCCTTGACCGTCTTATTATTGACGATGATCTCGTACATATAATCGGCCAGCGTCGTAAAATCGCCGGCCTTCATGCCAAAACGGGTCATTTCCGCTACGCCAAGGCGAATAGCCGCCGACGCGGTAAAGCCTTCATCCTCCGGGCAGGCTTGATAGTTGACCACAATGTTATTGTCTTCCAGCCGCCGCGCGATTTCCGGGCCGTGAGCGTAACCCACTCGCAAAATCACCTGATGGGTCTCGGTGAAGGAAATCGCCGGGTCACCGGCAACATCCAAGCCGCGGTCTTTTAACGCTTTGGCGAAGGCCTTGGCGTTGGCTACCACCGCTTTTTGATAAACAGACTTGAACTGATTCATCTCATACGCAGCAAAAAGCAACCCAAGCACCGTACCCAGGTGATGGTTGCTGACACTGCCGGGGAAGGTCCGACGCTGCATCGCTTCGAAAAGCGGGAACTTGATATCTTCGCGCCGGCAATTCATGGCGATTACGCCGCGCTGCGGACCGAAGAATGTTTTATGCGTGGAACCCGTGACAACGTCAGCGCCTTCCTTAAACGGCTCCTGATACGCCGGACCAATCAAGCCCAGTACGTGGGCCATATCGTACATCAGCACCGAATCGGGACAATATTTATCCATCAAATCGCGCATTTCAGCAACGGGCTCACGATGCAGAATCATGCTCTTGCCGAGGATCACCAGTTCGGGTCTAAAACGTTCAAATAATTCCTCGCAGGCGTCCACGTCAATGCGGTACGGATTATCCTTGAGCACAGGGAAATTGACGGCGGCGGGCCGTTCGGTCGTCGGATCGCGCCGGACAAAATCCCGCAGCGCACCCATCGGCTGGGCCGACAGATGACCGCCGTTGATGATATGATGGTTCATCACGCAATTCATCCGCCGCGGTTCGCACTTGCGATTGGTGCGGTTGATAAAATCGTTCATAGCGCTGAACACCGTCATATTGGCCATTTGACCGCTGATGACGCGGGCCTCGATGCGGGAACAACCAAAATACAGCCGAAGCTGTTCTTCCAACCGCGACTCCACCTCGTAGATAAAGTCGGTTCCCTGATAGAAGAAAACCTCCGCTTCTTTAAGAGCCTTGATAGCCTTGTGTTCGGCGTAACGCCCAACGGGGTCGAGAATGCTCGCCCAGCGCACCAGCCGCGAAGGCGTCTGCTCGGACGGAATCAGGTTAATGCACTGTTGCCGCCGCCAGATGTGGTTATCCAATGACTTGCGAAGCATATCAACCGCTTTGCCCAAAAGGTTTTCTCCGGCGCCGACAATGGTTTTTTCCGGATAAAGTTCCTCAGGCAGTATCGCGCGGGCCAGCGGCGGCGCCTCGCTGCGCAGGTGATACGGCACAATCAATCCCGGTATCTTGCGGCCGCGAACTTCAACCTCGACCTCATCTCCTTCCAACAAATTATTATCTAAAAGCGCCAATGCAACCGGCCGCTGGGGATGTTCCTCGGAAAGCGTGGATAAAACACCTTCGCCTTTTTCTTTCCAGTAGGGAACCATCGTGCCGCTGGTGACATATCCCACATGCTTATCGCCGATAAATACCTTGTCGCCGGCGCGGGTAATGCCTTTTCCCGTCAACGCCAATGGTTGTATGCGTCGCGGCAGGTCGGCCAAGTCGGAAAAATCACGAAACTGCACTCTTTGTAAAGCGGCAAATTGGCGAGTGAGCGGTTCGCACCCGACAAAATCGCCTTTTAGTTCGCTGAAACTCGCCGCAAATTTTGCCAGCGGACAGGCGAAAATCGGAATTTCCTTGCCTTCAGGATCCTCACCGAACTCATGGCCATAAAGCGGCAACCCCGCCTCTAAACGCAACGTATCGCGCGCACCCAAACCCACCGGCGTTGCCCCGGCGGTGATGAATTTATTCCATACTTCCGCCGCCATATCGGCAGGCACAAACAATTCAAAACAAATCGGCTCGCCCGTGTAACCCGTACGCGCCACCCATACTTCCTGACCAGCCACCTGCACCACGTTAAGCTGATTGCGCATCGGCCGGGGCAGATCGTCCTGAGCGATCAGGCAACTTAACACCTCTTTGGCTGTCGGCCCCTGCAAACTGATCATCGCCAGTTCCGCCGTGCGGTTGGACAGCAAAACATCACCAAACGTCTTCGCCTGACTGGAAAGATAAGACCAGTCCTTGTCCGTATTGGAAGCATTAACCACCAGCAGGAATTCATCTTCCTTAAACCGATAGAGATAAGCATCGTCTATTGCGCCGCCGGTTTCGTTGGGGATGATGGTGTACTGACTTTCGCCAACCTCCAAAGCAGCCGCATTGTTTGTCAAATTATATTGGAGAAACATCAGGGCGTCATCGCCGGAAATGATGAACCGGCCCATGTGCGACACATCGAACAAACCTGCCGCCCGTCGGGTTTGCAAGTGCTCACGCACAATACCGGTTTCATACTGGATGGGCATATCCCAACCGCCGAACTCGACGATTTTAGCGCCGCTTTTTACATGAATGTCATATAGGGGTGTCTTTTTCATTTCGATTTTCCACTCTTGATTTTAATCCGAGTAACCATAATAGAGTTAATGTCATGCTGAGCGCAGCGAAGCATCTCTCTTTTAGAATAAGAGAGACCTTTCGCTCCGCTCAAGGTGACAAACATGCTCCACAACATCGCTTAATTCACTACGTTTATGGGTTGGCCTTTGATAAATGCCTTAATATTATCCGCCGTGGTTTGCATCAGCCGCATGCGGGCGGCCAGGGTCGCCCAGGCGTGGTGCGGCGTTATAATGCAGTTTTTCGCCTTCAATAACGGGTTGTCCGCCTTAATTGGTTCGGCCGAAACCACATCCACCGCCGCTCCGGCCAGTTTACCGGCGTTGAGGGCGTCGGCCAAATCCTGTTCATTGACCAGGCCGCCGCGCGCCGCATTGATGAAAAACGCATGGGGCCGCATTTTTGTCAGCAGCGATTTATTGACGAAACCGGTATTTTCCACGGTTTGCGGACAATGCAGCGATACCACGTCCGCTTGCGCAAATACTTCATCCAACCCCACCCAGGCAAACGGCGTAAAATCAGGGTTGTTCCCTTTGGCGACATCGTAAGCAATGACTTTCATACCGAAAGCATGCGCCAGTGCGCCCACGCGCCGGCCGATGCGCCCAAAACCCACCAGGCCCATCGTCTTGCCGGCAAGTTCAATCAACGGCGTCTTCCAGTAACTAAAATCTAC
Organism: Sedimentisphaerales bacterium; assembly: GCA_016933395.1. Taxonomy (GTDB): domain Bacteria; phylum Planctomycetota; class Phycisphaerae; order Sedimentisphaerales; family SM23-30; genus JAFGBA01. The sequence goes on from JAFGBA010000141.1 coordinate 3,490, forward strand.
ACTCGCCACCCAGTCGCCCTGTTTGACGCCGGCGTTATGCAGACCTACATGATGGCACAACTCCAGCAAGAGCGCAAA
>JAFGBA010000142.1 GCA_016933395.1 Sedimentisphaerales bacterium
CCCAAATATGGATTTATGCGATAAAAAATAAAAAAACCCGTCCATGAAGAACGGGTTATAGGAACCTGTTAAATTGTGAAATACCAAGGCTGTCGCGTTACTTAGTGGCGTCTTCCATAGCTTTACCGGCATCTTTAGCCGCATCGCCTGCTGCATCCATAGCTTTATCAGCAGTTTTCTCGACGTCTTTAGCACCCGATTTTACCGCGTCTTCGGCCTTTTCCTCAGTTGTCTTTTTGCAGCCCATCACACCCAAAAGACACAGACTCACACAAACAACCAGAACTAACAGCTTTTTCAACATGGCTAATCCTTTCTTTTCAATATTCAAACCAAAACCCAAGTACTCAAACTGACAGTGGTTAGAATTATAGCGACTGAAAGGAAGGTTTCCAATCTTTTTTTTTAAGTGGTCCGACCACTCCCCAGAGGCAAATTTAAGCCGAATTTTCAGGCCATTCGCCTCACCATCGCTTCCAAGGCATCCGACTGCCGCTCCAGAGAGGCGACAATCTGAAACTGGACCCGGCAGCGGTCGAGATTGTGGCCGGGACGATGGATTTTATAATAGACATCGCCGTTGAGATAATCCGTTAAAAAACGGGTTCCCATAATCATGCTCATATATTTGCCGCCAAATACCAGATGTTCGCGTTCGATGGGCGTTAAAAACGCACCGGCCGAAGACAGGTACCCCTCCAACACCGCCTGGAAACGCTGCGGGTCGGCCTGCACCTTGCTTAGATCGGTTTCATCCTCCTCGCATCCGGCAACCGTAGTCCGCACCAGGTCACCAAAGTCATAAAACGTCAGGCCGCTCATCACCGTGTCCAGGTCAATAACGCACAGGCCTTCACCGGTGGCGTCATCCAGCATAACGTTGTTGACTTTGGTGTCGTTATGGGTGATGCGCAGCGGGATTTGGCCCGATTCGATTAATTTGCCCGGCAGGAGCAGCATCTCGGCGCGGGTTTGTAGAAAATCAATCTCCTCCTTTACACTCGCAGCCCGCTTTTTCGCATCTTTCGCCAAAGCATCGGTGAATTGCCGGTAACGATTGCGACCGTCATGGAATTGGGGAATCGTCTCAAACAAAGGCGGCCCGGGCAAATCCGCCAGCATGGCGCCAAACACACCAAACGCCCGCGCAGCCTGATAGAGTTGCTCCTGCGTCTTTGGCACATCCCAGGTGCTTGCCCCGGCGATAAAATCACACACGCGCCAGTACCCCCCCGCTTCATCCCGATAGTACGATTTGCCGTCCCGGGTCAGGTGAAATTGCAACACCCGACGTGAAATATCTGAAGCACCCGCGGCCGTCAGCTTGGCGCGTATATGGTCCGTCACCCGCGTAATATTTTCCATCACCTCATCCGGCCGGGTGAAGACGGCGTGGTTAATCCGTTGCAAAATCACATATTGCTCATCGCCATCGCATTGGCAACGCACGCGATAAGTATCGTTGATATGCCCTCCACCGAAAGGTTCCAACGCGATAATCTCGCCGGGCAGTTCAAAATGGCGACAAACACGCTCTAAAGATATTTCCATAATGCTTTATTCCGCTCTTTTACGTTCGTTTGAATAATTTCTTGAAGAAATTGTATAAATCATCCCAGAAAACATAAAACACCGGCACAATCAGCAGGCCAATCCAGCCGCCGGTAATCAATCCGCCGATCTGCACCATGCCCATCGGCGCCATGAGTTCGCCGCCCCAGCCCCGCCCGGCCGCCAGGGGAATCAAGGCGGCAATCGTAGTAAGGTTGGTCATGAGCATAGGCCGCAGGCGAATGGAACCGGCTTGAATAATGGCTTCATTACGCTCGACACCTTCCTTACGCAACAGATTAACGTAATTGAGCACGACAATGGCGTTATTGATAACCAGACCAATAAGAATAACGATGGCCATGATAGAGAAAATAGAGAATGTGCCGCCCATTAAAAACAGCGCCACCAGCACTCCGATAAGGCTTAAGGGCAAACACAACATGATGATCACCGGTTCGATAAACGATTCCAGCAAACACGCCAGCAGCGCATAAGTCAGGCATATAGCCATAATCCCGGCTATGCCCAACCGCCCGAAACTGTCCTGCATGCGTTCGATTTCCCCGCCGAAGAAGGTGTGAATACCGGGAAATTCCTTCAGTAACGGTTGTATCGCTGCTTCAATGTCCGCAAACACTTCACCGGGACTACGGCCCGTGACATCGGCGCTAATGGTAATCTGGCTCTGGCGATTTTTGCGAAAAAGCTGGGACGGCCCCGTCGTCACCGCGATCTCGGCTATCTGCGGCAGCGGAATCAATTGCCCCTGCATGTTCATCACTGTCAAATTGTTGACGTCGCTGACCGTTTGGCGCGAGGCCTTGTCGTTGCGAACGCGAATATCGTAATCAAACGCTCCTTCGCGATATTGCCCCACGATCATGCCGTCAAATGCACTGGCAACCACCTGGGCAAGGTAACGAACATCCACGCCGACATCACGGCAGCGTTCCCGGTCGGGATTAACGTGAATTTCCGGCTGGCCGGCGCGATAATTGGTGTCAACATCCACCGTTCCTTCAATCTGATCACGTACAATAACCAGAGCCTGTCGCGAGAATGCTTTCACGCGTTCAAAATCATCCCCCATCACCTCCAACTGGATCGGCGCCCCGCCGCCGCCGGCGCCTTGTTCGAGCAATTTGATGGTTGCGCCGGGAATATTAGCCTGGGCAAGTTGCGGACGCAGGCGATTCATAACCTGCTCGGTGCTCAAGTCACGCTCTTCCTTGGCGACCAATTCCACCTTGATGCCCGCAATGTTGACCCCCTGGCTGCCGCCGCCTATTTCCTCGCCCACAATCTGTCCAATCGTGGCGTAAGTGCTGACCAGTTCGGGAACAACATCCTTATTAAGCAACAATTTTTCAATTTGCGCCACCGCACGGTCGGTTTCCTCCAGGCGCGAGCCGGTGGGCATTTCTACGGTAATGATAAACTTACCGTCATCCATCGACGTGATAAATTCAAAACCGATTAATTTATACTTCACAAGACAAATGGATCCCGCCAACATAATGACAACGATCAGCAAGGAAACGAGCCGATGCCACCAGCGACCGATGCACCATCGCAATACCGCCGCATAGCCATCCCGCAACCGGCCGAAACCTCGGTCGAACCTCCGGCCAAAATGATTAACCAATCCTTTCTCACCCGGTGTGGTGTTCTCTTTAGTCAACAGCCGCGCAGCGAGCATGGGCGTCAACGTAAAAGATACCGCCAGGGAGCATACCGTAGCGAACGTCGCCGCCAGCCCCAGGTCCTTGAAAAACTGCCCGATGATGCCGCCCATGAACGCAATCGGCACGAAAATAACGATATTCGTCAGCGTGGTGGCCGCCACGGCGATGGCGATTTCACTGGCCCCGCTGATGACGCCCTCACGAGGTTTCTGTCCCAGGTGCAGATGCCGCACCACGTTTTCCAGAATAAGCACAGAATTATCCACCAGAATGCCGACCGTCATCGCCAGTCCCATCATGCTCATCAGGTTGATGCTGACTCCTAACAGACGAAATGCCAAAAATACCCCTGCAACGGCAACTGGAATTGTCAAAGAAACAATCAACGTGCTGCGGGCGCTATGTAAGAAAATAAACAACGTTATCGCACAAAGCGCTATGCCTACGTACATGTTATTAAAGACATTGTCGATGGCTCCGGTAATCCAGGACGCCTGCTCATCGAGAACTTCCAGGGTAAAATCTGAACCGAGCAAGCCGCGAAGATTATCGAGTTCTTTATGGATAAGCGTGTCGATTGCCACGGTATTTCCATCGGAGCGTTTTTGTACGCTCATACCGACACACGTAACGCCGCTGGCGCGGGCTTTGTCGCGAATATCTTTATACGCGTCACGCACCTCGGCCACGTCGCGAAGGTAAATATCCCTTCCACTCGGCAGCGGCAGCCGTAGATTCTCGATGTCTTCCAGGCTGGTGAACTTGCCGCGTAGCCGCAGATTGTATTCGCGAGAATTTTGCTGAATAAACCCGCCGGGACTTTCAATATTGGCGGCGGCGACGGCCCCGGCCACATCCGTAATACTCAGTCCATAGGCTCGCAAACGCTGCTGATTTGTCAATACATGGATTTCTCTTTCTTCCCCGCCAATAATCGTTATTGAAGCCACACCCGGCACTGTCGCCAGGCGGTCCTTAATACGTTCATCGGCAATATGATAGACTTCACGCAGCGGCAGGGGCGCCGATACGGCCAACTGCAATACCGGCTGAGCGTTAAAATCGAATTTCTGAACAATGGGATCCTCGGCTTCCTCCGGCAAAAGAGGCCGCACAAGGTTGACTTTATCCCGGACATCGGCGGCGGCGTCATCAATATCAACATCCAGTTCGAATTCCGCCATAATCAGGCTCCGCCCCTGCTGACTCTGGCCGTAAAGGTGTTTGATTCCTTCGGTGGTGTTGATTTGCTCTTCAAGCTCTTTCGTGACTTGCTGCTGGACTTCTTCCGGCCCCGCGCCTTCATAGATGGTCATCACCGTAATCATCGGAAATTCGATTTCCGGAAACATCTCCTTGGGCATCTGCCTGTAACTGAATACGCCCAGCCCGCCCAGACCGATCATGAACATGGCCACAAGCACCGGACGGCGTACACTGATTTCGATCAATTTCATGGCTTATACCTGCTTAAACTCTTAGACGCTCTCGTTCTCGGTGGAGAAAATTTTTAATCCTATATTTCTTGAGTTTGTTCGTCTGAAGCGATAACCACCCTAACACCGGCCTTGACCGTATTGCCCGCCAGATTGATTAATCGCATACTGTTATGTACGCCATTGGTTATCACACATTGACTATCCGTTGCGTCTGAATCCACCGTAACATCCACCCGCTGCGCCACATTATCGTCACCTACCGCCAAAACATACATTTGTCCTTCATTATCCCTGCGCACCACGTCAGCAGGAACAGGGAAAACGCCGTTTAATTTTTTTGTTACGATATGCGCCCGGGCGAACATCCCCGGCTTAAGCGTTAGTGAATCGTTATTCAGTGCGATTTTAACGCGAAATGCCCGATCCGCGGGATTGGCGCCGGGATCAATCTGCTCAACCCGACCGGTAAATGATGCTTCCGGCAAGGCATCCGCCGTGACTCTCACTTCCAGGCCGGCTTTCAAATGCGGCAGATATATTTCCGAAGCGTCTATAACCAAATATACCCGGTCAATATCCAGCACCCGGAAAATCACCTGATTAAAATCCACCAGATCGCCTATTTCGAACTGACGTAATGTCATCACCCCATTGCAGGGAGCGCGTAAAGTAAGTTTGTCAAGGTGATCCTGAACCTGTCGGGCGGCGACTTCAGCGAGTTGAACTTGCGCCTCGGCCATGCGAATATCTTCTTCGCGCGGACCTTTTTTAACCAGTTCGTATGTGGCTTTCGCGGCATCCTGAGCGGCCGTAGCGCTTTTCCATTCATTTTCAGCGCGTTGCATATTCTGTAAGGTGGTTGCATCATTATCGTATAGATTCTTCTGACGCTCAAATTCAATACGGGCAAGGTTGGCCATTGCTTGCGCCTGCTCCATTTGCGCCTTGGCGGCGGTAATCTCCTCCGGACGGGAGCCGTTGCGAAGTTTTTCCAGATTCTGACGAGCCTGGGCCAGTTGTGCCTGCGCCTGCTCCAGTTGCAATTTGGCCGTCGTGTCATCCAATGTCACCAGAACCTGCCCCTCACGAACTTTCTCGCCGGTGGCAACGTGAAAGGCTTTTATCCGTTCGGACACCTGAGGAGCAATAACCACATCCTGCCAGGCTTCTATACCGCCGCTGATGGCGACCGTTTGAGATATGTCCTGTGCTTCAACCGTGTAAACTCGCACGGGCAAACCGGTTTTCTCCTGAATCTCTTCGATGCTTTGAGCAATCTCTTCCTGGCTGCGCAGATAAAACCGCCACCCGAATAATGCCCCAATAATACCTGCCAGCACGCCAATAATGACTATTATTTTAGTTCTCGTCTTCATAGTCGCCCGTTCCTTATAAATTCAGGCTTAAGTGGTAAGTTTTCGTTTGGTTATTATTGTTCCTCGCCCACTGTTTTGGGAATGTCTTCTCCCAATACTCCCATGACGGCCTTAAGCTGCAAATGGGAAAGCTGGTAGGCATGAACCGCTTGAATATAAGCCGCCCGTGCCGAAGCCAGACTCGTTTCGGCCGTAATAACGTCCAGTGATGTGCCCGAGCCTTCCCGAAAGTTAATTTGTGCCAGCCGCAACGACTCCCGGGCGTTTTCAACATTGCCTTGCTGGGATAACACGTATTCCTGATTGCTTTGCAAATTCAGCGATGCCTCGGTCACTTCGTATTGCACCTGTTCTTCCAGTTTCCTCTGCTCGATCTCCTGCTGATGCAGCTTGCTTTGAGCCTGCACGACGCGGCCATTGGTCTGAAAACCGTCAAAAATATTCCATTCCACGGAAATTCCCCCGCTCATGCTTCGCCGCCAGTCATTGGCTCCGCCGAACATGCTGGCGGGTTTGTCTTCCTGATACGTCCCCTGTAAATATACTTTGGGGCGATTTTGGGATTTTTCGGAAGCGATATTGTCCTGTAACAATCTTAGGGTTGCTTCCCCAATAAGCAGATCCGGCCGGCGGGTCAACGCCATCGCCATACAATGCTCATTATCTGCCTGGACGGGATCATACAACAACACATCCGCCATAGTCATGTCGCTTTGCTGACTAACTCCCATCTCCTTAAACAAAGCCGCCAGCGAAGTCACATAATCGTTATGCCGTTGAATAACTTCCGCATCCGTGGAACGCAGCCGCACCTGTGCCCGCAGTAACTCGAATTTAAGCGCCTCGCCGGCTTTAAATTTGGCTTCCACCAATCGAAGATTTTCACGTGCGTCAATCTGCGCCTGTCGCGCTACAGCCTCAAGTTCCGCCGCCAGCAAAACAGCCAAATAACTCCGGCGAACATTGAACTCCGTAAGCTGCCGTGACTGACGAAGTTGCTGTTCCACGCTATAAGAATACGCCACTGCGGCATCGAGCGCCGCCGCCGCCAGCCCCCCCAGGTATAACGGCTGACGAGCAAATATTTGCCATTGATATAATTCTTTCGGCACAGTCGTTCCTATGCTTTGCACACTGGTGGCGTTTTCAATATCCTGCCGGGTCAACGGCTGACCGGCCGGAAGTTGCGCTGGATCGAACGCCGGAATACTGCCAAAGGATTCCGCTTCGGCGTCCTGGGCCAGGGCATATCCCGAAAGCGTTACATCCGGCAAGGCCGTACTGGCGGCTTCCAGAATCTGCCCTTCCGCTTCCGCCAGCCGTTCCCGAGCTTGTTGAACGTTTTTATTATGCTCCAATGCCAAATCCACACACTCCTGCAGCGTCAATTCCCCACTAATCCGGGGCGGCAAACCGGGCTGATCGGCTTGTTTCATGTCTGGATTGAACAGAGCTGCCTGGCGCTTCACACGGTTTTCCTGAAACTCCTGTGACATTTTTTGTTTATACTGTTCACACCCGGCCGACAGCCATAAATTTGCCAATATTAAATAAAATATCCCTGTAGCAAATCCCTCCCTTATGGTTATTCGTCGCTGTTGTTGCATCATGCCTGAATTCCTTTAAGCAGCAGGGTCATACATAAATCCACTTTCTGCTTTAAATTGAATTTTCCGTCACGCATCAGCCATTCATAAAGATAACCATCGCACATATTTGTAAGCGTTATAGCTATATCCCAGGGATCGATATCACTCCGAAAGCATCCTTCATTGCGTCCCTGTTCAAATATCATCCGCAAGCGTTCAATCTGGTCATCCCAGATCGGTCCGACTTTTACCCGCCAAAGCTCACTTTTGGTAAATCGGTCATTCATACGGTCACGAGTATAAAGTTTTGCAAATTTTGCATATTTCAGCGTCAATTCGGCTCGTTTGGCGATATAAATACGTACCTTTTCCACCAAATTATCGGTCTGATCCATCGCCTTGTGCAATTCCGCGGCAAGTTGCTCAAAACGCTCACTTACCAGTGATATATAAAGCTGTTCTTTGCTGTCAAAAAAGCCATACAACGTCCCAACGGAAAATTCAGATTGACGAGCGATATCCTCCACGGTCGCTCCCGAATAACCTTTTTCGGCAAAAACCGCCTCGGCCACATCAAGAATTTCTTCTCTATGCCTTAATCGTTCACGCTCTTTACGATTCACGGTTGCCAACTATAAGAACCTATTTATAAAGGACTTATATAATAATATTGTTCACATTATGAATATTAGTTCAAATTATAATACGATGTTTGTGGTTGTCTAATATATTTTTGTTGGGAATATATTTCCTAACAACTTGTAATAAAATAAGTTATAACTTTTTTCCCGTGACGAAGTATTTTTTGCGTGTTATTATCCCCTAGTTTTTATTATATCTAGAAAATTCTTATAACATTCGAGGTATTCCATGTTTATTAACAATTATTTCAAGCTTTCCGACCGAGATACAACCATCGGTCAGGAAATTACCGGCGGCATCACTACCTTCCTGGCTCTGAGTTATATCATTTTTGTTCAGCCCACCGTACTGAGTAGCTGTGGTATGGATCCTTCGGCCGTAATGTTCGCCACATGCGTGTGCTCGGCAGCGGCATGTTTTATCATGGGACTTTGGGCTAATTTACCGGTGGCGCTGGCCCCGGCAATGGGACATAACTTTTTCTTTGCCTTTACCGTATGCGGGGCAACGACCATGGGCGGTTTCGGCCTCTCCTGGCAAGAAGCTCTGGCGGCGAACTTCATTGCCGGGATGCTGTTTTTACTATTATCGTCGCTTGGACTACGCGGCGCGATTATGCGCGCCATCCCCCAAAACATCACCTACGCCATCGCCGCCGGTATTGGGCTGCTCATCGCTTTGGTGGGCCTGGAATGGGCGGGCATTATCGTTCGCCACCCGGTCGTGTATGTCAAACTTGGCTCACTGCTGAATCCTATAAGCCTATTAAGTATATTCGGCTTGCTATTGATTGCCGCCTTGCTCTCCTTACATTTTCGCGGCGCAATATTAGTAGGCATGGCGATTACTGCCGCTGTCGGTTATATCGCCACAAAATGGCTGGGCGGAAACTGGGGATATGAACTGGTTTCGGCATCAACCAACACTGCCCTGCCCCACGTTTCAGCAACTTTTGGCAAGCTTTTCGAGGCCTTACCCAAGCTCATCGGCCGAGGCGGCGCTACTGTGGTTCTGGTGGTCTTTATCTTTCTGTTACTTGATGTATTTGATACTATCGGAACCCTAATCGGTCTGGGACGCCGTGCGAATTTGCTCGATAATCAGGGCCAACTGCCCAATGCTCGCCGCGCCATGCTGGCCGACGCCGGCGGAACGGTTCTGGGCGCGATATTTGGATCCAGCACCATCACCAGCTATGTCGAATCCGGCGCCGGTATCGCCGTTGGGGCGCGCACCGGCCTGGCGGCGGTAACTACAGGCGTGCTTATGCTGCTGTCACTGCTATTATACCCGTTTTTGCAGATATTTGGCACGGCCGTAGAAATCCCCGCGGCCATGTTGGGTGGTTTCGGCGATCAGACGGTAACCTGCTATCCCGTGGTCGCGCCGGTGCTGATTATTGTCGGTTGTTACATGCTGCCGATGGTGCGTTATATTGAATGGGATGATTTCTCTCAGGCCTTGCCCGCCTTTCTGACTATTGTAGTCATGCAGTTCAGCATGAGCATCACCGACGGCATCGCCTGGGGCTTCATCAGCACCGCAGTTTTGAGTGTACTCACCGGCAAATCCCGCCGATGTTCGCCGGCGGTTTACATCTGCTCATTACTATTTATCCTGTATTATCTATTTGGCCGACCGGGATAAGAAAGATATAACGGCGGTGATGATTATCCTAACAACTATTTGGCTGAGGATTTACTTGCATAGTATATAAAGCTAAATAGTATGGCATGAGGTTCAAATAGGTAAATTCGCGGTTTTTCCATAGCATACGCCTAATACCTTAAAAAATTCATACTTACTTCTTTTGAACCATAAAGTGGACACAAAGTATGGCGAACGGATGAAGCAGCCCCATCACGATGAAAATCGGGGCATAATCCAAATTGGCTATAATAAAACCTGACGCCAATGACGAGATAAAAATCCCTCCGACGCCCCCGGCGAAACCGGCCAGGCCCGTTGCCGAAGCGACCGATCGGGAGGGGAAACAGTCGGTCACCAGCGTGAAGATATTCGCCGACCAGCCGCTATGCGCCCCGGCCGCCAGAGACACCAGCAGAATCACAATCACGGGGGAGTCAACAAACGCCGAAAGCGCCGTTATAGGAAGACACATCGCGCACAGGAACATAATCCACTTGCGGGCCTTAAATTCATTCCAGCCTTTTCCGATGAGGCGCCCGGTGTACCATGCGGCCAGATTCGCCAAAACGATGGAGATGGCGTAAATGATCGCCATGGACCAGGCGATCTGCCTGATATTGAATTCATATTCCTTTTTTAAAAACGGCGCCAGCCAGAAAACATAAAACCACCATACGGGATCAGTGCAGAATTTACCGATCATGATGCCCCAGGTGCGTTTCTCTTTGATAATATCCCGCCAGCGGACCTTTTCGGACGGTCGCCTATTGGCGTTTTCCTCTGCGGCGACATTATTCAGGTGTTTGGGATGTTTATATAGTAATTGCCAAAACAGCGCCAATGGCAGGCCGGCCAGCCCGATAATGATAAAGGTGTTTCGCCAGCCAACCCCCACGGTTAACTCGCCGATAATCGGCGGGCCGATCACCAAAGCGATACTCGGGCCGCTGTTGAATAAAGCCGTTGCCAGCGATCGTTGCCGGATATGAAACCATTCCGCCACGGCTTTAATCGCGGCGGGGAAATTGCCGCTCTGGGTAAGCCCCAGCGCTCCACGCCAGAAGGCCAGTGACATCAAACTGTGGCTCAGCCCGGTAAAGGCTCCGGCCAAAGACCAGGTAACCAGCGAAAGTAGATAGCCCAGCTTGGTGCCCAGCATGTCGATGACCTTGCCGGCGATTAAAAATCCCACGGCATAAAGAACGCTGAAAGCGGTCAGTACATAGCCATACTGAACGTCATCCAGGGATAGGGTTTCACGTATTTCATTGGCCGTTACGCCTAGAACGATACGATCGGCGTAGTTGATGGTGGTTGCCAGAAAAACCAGCAATAGAATCACCCACCGATAAGAAGGGTACGAAATCGGTCTGTTTTCCATAATTTACCTTATTTCAACGATATCCAAAAAATATTTAAAAAAATTGGTTCTCATCGGAAAAAGTTGGTTGATTTTTCACCTGGAAAAGCTTGTTTGACCTTCAAAACAAAGTAATCGGTATCATGATAGCC
>JAFGBA010000143.1 GCA_016933395.1 Sedimentisphaerales bacterium
CCCAATGCCGCCAGCACCAGCGGAACCTCCACAATTCGCTCCCGCAGCCGGCCCGCCGGCGGCGACAATTTGTCCGCCAATGCCCCGGCTCGCTTTTTCAGCGTTCGCGACCATTTGCCCTGCTCGACCGTAAATGCCCCTTCCAGCAGCCCCAGGTCCTTGGCGGCGTATATATAATGTTCATCATGTTTCACGTAAAGCCTCACAATACAAGACGTTGCTCTCATTATAAACTCCCACCGCCCGGTTGCAAGCAGAGTTGTTTTCTGGTAATCTGTCGCTATGCGAATCCTAATTATCGGTGATTTTCAGAACGATTCCCCGCGGTTTATCGTTAATAACACCCGCAAGTTCGCCAAGGGATTTATTCGAAACGGCCACGACGTATTGGCGTTTAGCTATCGTGAACAGCTTTTCCGGCTCAGCCCGTTTAAGGGAAAAACGCTTTCTGCCTGGTTCGCCAAGGACAAAACCGATGATTTGCTGGTATCGCTGGCCTGGACGCAGCGTAGTGAAATTGTGCTTGTCAGCGGATTTAAGCTTATCGATGAGCAAACCGTCATCCGCTTGCGTGAGGCCTTGCCCCAGGCGACGTTCATGTGCTGGTACGGCGACCTGCGACGGGGTGCTGACCGGCGCGTGTTGGCTATCGCCCGCCACTGTGACTGGTTTACCGCCACCAGCAGTGGTGGGGTATTGGAATGCTATAAGGCCGCCGGGGCAAAAAATGCCGCCTTTATGCCCAATCCATCCGATCCGGATGTGGAGCATCCTTACGATGCGCCTCCGGAGTTTCATAGCCAAGTGACGTTTATCGGTAAAATCTCTCATTCTCTGCCCGACCAGGATCCCATGCGGGATGAACTGCTGAGACGGCTGTATGAACAGGGAATATTGACGGTATGGGGATGTTTTGGCCGACCGACCGTTGATGGTCTCGACGCCTTTTACGCCATCAGCGGGGCCAAAATCGCCCTCAGCATCAACGCCTTTAACGATGTGCCGATGTATCATTCCGACCGTCTGATCCGTCTAATGGCCTGCGGGGCGTTTGTCGTCGCCAAGCGCGTACCCGAAACCGAACGGTTATTTGAAGATGGTAAGCACCTGGTCTATTTCGATACTATTGATCAATGCCGTGAGCTTATTAAACGATATCTTGCTGATGATTCCGCCCGCAATCGCATTGCCGCCGCGGGAATGCAGCATGCCCACACAGTCTTTAACGCCCAAAAACTCGCCGTTGATTTTATTAATCTGGCTCAGGGAAAACCGGTGAATGCTCCTTGGGCGATAACATTATGAGTTACATCGCAAACCTTAAGGGTGTGTTGCCCAAAGTAAATCAGTGATTTGGGCTGTCGCCTGTATACTTTTTTTGCATCATAAACGCGGTTGGCAGTTCGGAAAATCGCGGGCAGGATGCCCGCGTTACGTTTGGGCAAGACGCCCTTAAGGCTGAAGCGGGGCGGCCGTGCCGGTAAAAAGGCCTTGCGCCAAGCCGTTCAATACCATTTGCACGCCGATGGTCATGACGATCAGCCCGGTAATGCGGATGAGCGCCCCCAGAATATTAAATCGCACTAATATAAAAGCGATTTGCCGACTAAAGTGCATTAAAAATCCGTTAATCAAAACCGCCAATACAATGGCGCAGGCAGCGGTGAAATGCTGATTTTGTTGACCCGCCATATTGTGGCGGCAATGGTCGCCGGGCCGGCGATCATGGGGCAGGCCAGCGGCACAATCGCCAGTTCCGCGAATTTGGCGTGGGTTTCCTTTTCGTAAAACATGCCTTTGCGCAAGGCGTGAAATCCCACCCAGCTTAGTACGAATCCGCCCGCCGCCATCAACGCTTCCAGTTTAACATGAAATATCCGAACCAGCACAAATTTTCCGGAAAACATGGCCCCAAGAAGGATACAGGTTGCAATGAGCGTGGAACGGCGCACCACGTTCGCCAGTTCATCCCGCTCCACCGGCGAGATAACCGCCAAGATGGAAATTTTGCTGATGGGGTTGATCAACGCCAGCAGGTAAAGCGTGTCGATGAGGATGTTTTGGCATAAGTCCACAACTTGTCCCTTTGGAGTAAAGTCAACCGGCGTCCATTATGTTAACTGCATATTGGGAAGGCATGAGGCGATACGTCGGATTTCCTCCGGGCTGAAGTCGTCTCCATAGAGGCGCAAAAAAACCTGGGTGCGCAACTGATCTTCGGTTATCAATGGATTATGATTTTTCAACCCGGCTCGCAACAGCTCACGTCCTGCATCAAACATATCGCTCGCCATTCGTAATCGCTCAGCGGGGCTTCGCGCCGCCATCATCGCCGCCATGCGTTTCTCCATGTCGGATGTGGTGTCATTCATCCTTTTGCGCCTTATTCCACAGTTCGTTCACGTCAAGAATTCTCGTCCACTTTTCCAAGTAGTTTCTGTCAACGTCCATGGATGTCATCCGTCGCACATCTTTCATTTGTAATTCAGAGCTTGCTTGTTTCGCCCATACCAGCTTGGATAAAATTAAATCTTCCGGCGACACCACGGCGATAGAGGCGCCTTGAACGTCAATTTTACGTCGCCGGGAAAATTCTTCCAGACGATAGGTTTCATTTTTTCGAACAATAAAATCCACCTTGATAACGGATTCGTTATGTATGGCGTTAAACATCCCGCAACTTTGAATTGCCCGCCGCACGCTTCCTTTATCGATATAAAAGTCTTTTTCCAACATACCGATAATTTTGTCAACGTCTTTTGAAGTCGCCTGAATGATAATATCGATATCCCTGGTCATGCGCGGAATGGCGTAAACCGCCATCGCCAGCGATCCGGTTATCATATAGTCTATCCCCGCCCGTTCCAGGCGCCGGGCGACATCCTTTAGTAGTTCCAGTTCCTCATTCATCGGGAGCCAATATACTGTTTATTGCCAATTCTGTCACGAAAAGAAAGGGACATTGATGGCGTTTACTTTTCTTCAAGCAGGCGGTGCATAAGGTCCAGAGGGGGTGTTTGGCCGGTGAAGCGTTCGAATTGGGCCGCCGCTTGATGCAAAAACATCGTCCGGCCATCAATCGTTCCGGCGCCTGCCCGACGTGCATAATGTAACAATCGCGTTTCCTGTGGATTATATACCGTATCGAAAATCAGCATGTTTTTGCTGATAACCTCGGCCGGCAGGGGGCTGTGTTGCACGTTCGGGTGCATCCCCACGCTGGTGCAATTTACCACCAGCAATGTCGGTTGGGTTGTTGTGACATCGGTCCCGTTTTCTCCCAGTCGCACCAGATCTGACGCCGGGGCAAACCGGCAATCAAATTCCTCCGCCAGCATTTCCGCTTTTTCGATGGTGCGGTTGTAAATCGTCACATCCGCCCGCGCATCGACCAGCCCGGCAATTACCGCCCGTGCAGCACCTCCGGCCCCGATTACCGCCGTAGGCAAGCCTTGCAGTTTTTCGCGGCTCATACCGGGCGCTTCCAAAATGGCGTTCATTGCGCCAAGATAATCGGTGTTGTATGCGCTAACTCCGCCGTCCTGTTCGAATACCAGCGTATTGGCCGCCCCAATTCGCCCCGCCAGCGGCTCTATATATCCACCCTTGCGTCGCACCCAGTCGAGGGCGTGCTGTTTGTGGGGTATCGTCACGCTGAAACCTGCCGGATGCAGCCAAGGCCGCTCCAACAGGCCGTCCAGAAAGCGATTTAATTCTTTCGTTTCCGGCGCAACCGCCAGCGGCAGGTATATGCCGTTATATCCCGTCGTTGTAAATGCGGCATTATGCACCAGGGGGCTCATCGATTGTGCCACCGGCCAGCCGATAATTCCCAGCAGTCGCGTCTGCGGCCCAATGCTATCCCACCGATAACGGTTTTTCATTTCCGCCAGCATAACCTGCCCCGGGGCGGAAGCAGCCTGTTCATCCAGGCTCGTAAAGGTCATAAACGCCCCCAGCTTTTTCGCTAATAACCGAGTCAGCACACCCGGTTCATCCATTGCCAGTGCTATCGCCTGCTGCCCCTGTGACTGGTATGCTCGCAAAATGTCCAATGCGGCGAAGGAATCGCTAATTGTTTGTGCTTTGTAAGCTACCTTTACTACGCCGGGTGTGTATCCGGCCATACGATAAAGAATGTCATCCAGATTGTCCGGTAAACCTTCAAAGTTATGATAGCTGAGAATCACCCGCTCCGGCGACAGGGGGGTAAACTGTGGTATTGCCTGGCCGGACCGTTCCAATCCCGCCAGTTCGATATCGAGGTAGTCTGTTCCTGCCCGGCAGGCTGCGGCCAGAATGTTTCTTAAGGCGGTCTCATCGCCAGAAAATCGTCCGCCTTCGCCGACGGATCGGCATGTCGCCAGCACCCGTAGCCCGATTCCTTTGGCCAAATCCACCGCCTGGGCTGCCGAATCGGCAGTCAGCTTTTCCAGATAGTCCAGCCGTAACTCCAGCAATTCCGCACCTCCGGCCGCCGCCCGACGAAGCTGCTCGCCGACCTCTCGAAGGTTCGTCGCTGTGATGGGAACGGTAAGATACGTCATATCCAAAGCCTAACATTCCTGCCTGCCTGCGGCCACTGAAAAATTCCTCGCTCTAACCCTTGACACTATCGCTACTAACGACTATAAAAATCTCCGACGCACCACTAGCTCAATTGGCAGAGCAACGGACTCTTAATCCGTGGGCGGCCATTGTAAGTAATTGTAATAAAAGAATTAAACATTACAAATTCAAGACTTATGATGCTGACCGAAAAGCAATCGAAACCCGCACGAAGGCCAAATGGAAACCTTCATTGCAAGTTTCATTGCAATTCTGGTCTGGATTATTCCTTTTTCAAATAAAACACCTTTTAGTTAATACTTTTTCTAGCCAACCTAGACGCCCTTAGCCATTGCCTTGTCATTCTTGGTTTTCATTTCGCGGAGAAAATCATACAACGTGGTGCGAGAGATGCCCACAATCCGGGCAAGTTCGGCCTTGCTGCACCCTTCCGCCAAAAGTTTTTGGATGGCCCGTTGTTTTTCGAGGGTGAGTTTGTAATGGCGGCCCTTCTGGGAGCCGCCCCAGGTTTTGCCCTTGGCGCGGGCGGCGGCCTGGCCGCGTAGGATGTTCTCCCGGATATTGGTCCGTTCCATGTCAGCTAAGGCAAATAAAAGGCCCGCCATAAGCTTGCCCATCTTGCCGCTAAAATCGAGTTGTTGGGTGATGGACACAATTCTTACGCCGCGCTCAATCCAGTCGGTCAGGACGTTGACGCCATCCTGCAAGCTGCG
>JAFGBA010000144.1 GCA_016933395.1 Sedimentisphaerales bacterium
GATCGACCGCCGGACCGTGCTGCCTGATAAATCTCTTCTCCACGTTCGGCCAGCAGGGCCTTGTTGGCGGTCACCACATCCTTGCCGGCGGCCAGAGCTTTTTTTTGAATTTCCGCTGCGATGGTGGTTCCACCCACCAGTTCAACGATGATGCTGACGCCGGGATCGTCCAGGGCTTTTTGCAGATTATTATGTAAAATCCCGTCAGGCAGAACCACCGGCCTGGGCCGGGTAAGATCCGTATCAACCACGTGCGCCAGCCGCAATCGCAAACCGGTCTTTTGACTAATTGCCGCTCCGTTTTCCAGTAGAATACGGGCAACTCCCGCGCCCACAGTGCCGAAACCTATCAGAGCGATGCCGACATCGGTTGTATGGTTCATAACGAATATCTCTAACCTGTTGGTATGGAAACTCTTACGTTAAGATTCTCTAAACCCAATACTATACACGTCGATAAACTGCCGGTCAAGGAGTATCCCTTTCTGGAGCTATAAACCATGACAACACGGTCTTTTTCGTTGGGAACTAACAGGAGAACTATCAATAAATAACAACAAACCTGTTTTTCACGCTTTTCAGGACCAGGTTGACCGTCGCGATCTGGCGGCGGGGGGGTCTCTAACCCACCCTATAAAGAGTAGGGGTATCTCACAAGAAATGGTCACGCCAAAACAACAAAATGTGGCCATGGCAAAAAAATTTTATTCGTTGCGGCCGCAGGGGTTAGCGAAAAAAACACCTCTCAAAAACGAAAAAAATGCGCACGAATCGTGACTTCGCCGGTATAGGTAGAGGGACTGATGTTTTTTTCGCCCCTCTAAACACGGTTTTACCCGTGTACCGCCGGCGTCCTCGCCGGCATGAACACCCAGAGTAAAACCTCTGGACCTCCGCTTTCGCGGGGGTGACAACGTACCGCCGGCATCTTGCCGGCACGAATACCCAAGGCCGGCGAGGACGCCGGCGATACTCCCAACATCACGGAGGCCGTAATGACGACCACGTATCGGCTGACAGAGAGTGTTCCGAAAAACGGAGCGCTGCATATAACGGAGCGCTCCAAAAAAGGGAGTCGAAGTGTTCCAAAAAACGGACACTAATAAGATCAAGAGAAAAGATCAAGAGGGTGAGCGGTTACATTTTTCTTTCAAGGCAACCCATGTAGCGATCCCCTCATCGTTGAATACGGAGGCGTTTCACGACGCCTGGGAGCAATGGCATTCGCACCGCAGGGAACTCAAGAGGCCGCTGACGCCGACGACGGCGAAACGGCAATTGGTGCTCTTGTCCCGGCAGCCCGCGGACATCGCCATCGCCATGATCGAGCAAAGCCTCGAGCACGGGTGGATGGGCCTGTTTCCGCTGAAGAATCCTGCCGCCGGGTCGGCGCCGCCTAACGCAACGAACGGGCCGCCGTGAAAGCCGGCCGATGACCGCTGCCGCTGCGGGCGAATGGGCGTGATGATGAACCAACGCGGCGTCTGGACCTGCGATGTGTGCCACGAACAAGCCAAACGCGAAAGGCGGTAAGGTGAAAATGAGAAAGGATCGCCACGCTCACGGTATGTTTCATTCAGACTTGTTATATGCCTTTACGGTCGCTATGCTATGGGGCATAGGTCTATATGGTTATTTTATTGAAACGAAAGAGATTATGATTACCGTTAATGAAAATTATCTGAAATTAAAGGCCGGATACCTTTTTCCGGAAATCGCCCGCCGGGTGAACACCTTTCAATCCGCCCATCCGGAGGCGAAGATTATCCGTCTGGGGATTGGCGATGTGACCCTGCCGCTGCCGCCGGCGATTATCGAGGCGTTCCACCGCGGCGTGGATGAGATGGCCAAGGCGGAAACATTCCATGGTTATGGCCCGGAGCAGGGCTACGGTTTTCTGCGTGATGCGATTGTTGCGGGCGATTTTTCTCCGCGAGGGGCGGATATTGCTCCTGATGAGGTGTTTGTCAGCGATGGGACCAAGTGCGACACCGGCAATATTCAGGAAATTTTCAGCCTGGATAGCGTTGTGGCGGTTCTGGACCCGGTGTATCCTGTTTACGTTGATACCAACGTCATGGCCGGGCGAACCGGTGAAGCGAGCGAAAACGGTACTTTTGAGAAAATCGTCTATTTGCCCTGCACGGAAGCTAACAACTTTACTCCCGTGCCCCCTAAAAAGCCGGTTGATATTATTTACCTGTGTTACCCCAATAATCCCACCGGGGCCGTGGCGACCAAGGAAGTATTGGCACAGTGGGTGGAGTACGCACGGGAAAATCGTGCGGTAATCCTGTTCGATGCGGCCTATGAGGCTTTTATCCGCGATCCCGACATTCCGCATTCCATTTACGAGATTGCCGGAGCGAAAGAGGTCGCTATCGAGTTCCGCAGTTGCTCCAAGAGTGCCGGCTTTACGGGCGTAAGATGTGCTTACACCGTCATTCCCAAAGCCCTAAAGGCCCGCACGGCTGCCGGCGACCCCGTCGAACTGAATAAACTCTGGAATCGCCGCCACTGCACCAAATTCAACGGCGTGTCCTATCCCGTGCAGTGCGCCGCGGCCGCGGTGTATAGCCCGGAAGGAAGCAAGCAGGTTCGCGGGCTGGTGGATTATTACATGAAGAATGCCGACCTAATTCGCACCAGCCTGGCGAAGTTCGGCTATGGTGTTTTCGGCGGTAAGGATGCTCCCTATGTATGGGTCAAGACGCCCAAAGGCGTAAGCAGTTGGGACTTTTTCGATAAATTACTTGCTGAGGCGAACGTCGTGGTCACGCCCGGCAGCGGATTTGGCCCCAGCGGCGAGGGTTTTTTCCGGGTGAGCGCCTTCGGGCATTATGAGAACATCGCCCAGGCGATGAAACGAATTGGAAAACTGTAGGTTTCTGTATGGTTTAATTTGGCGGTGAATTACTATCGGAAGGTTGCGTAGCGATGGATATTCACGAATTACTGGATTTTGCCCGAAAGAAGAACGCCGCGGATATTCATATCTGCCCGCACGCACCGGTGTTGCTGCGTGTCGCCCGTGAGTTGATCCCGGTGAGCACCAAGCCGCTGACGCCGGAGGACAGCAAGCGGCTGAGCCTGGAACTGCTGAGCGAGGAACAGCGGCAAC
Source organism: Sedimentisphaerales bacterium (assembly GCA_016933395.1). Lineage (GTDB taxonomy): Bacteria > Planctomycetota > Phycisphaerae > Sedimentisphaerales > SM23-30 > JAFGBA01. Next base: position 3,122 of record JAFGBA010000144.1, read on the forward strand.
GATTTGAGCAAAATCTCGATTATGACTTCATGTCCGCCGACAGTTCCGCCCGTTATCGCATCAACGTGGCTTACTTTTGCGGCGAGGTGGGGGCGGTGGTGCGAATCCTGCCCGAGCGGCCGCGGAGCATTGAAGAATTATATCTACCGAATATCGTCACACATTGCGCCAATTACACCAAAGGACTGGTTCTGATTACCGGCAGCACCAGCCAGGGCAAGACCACCACGATGGCGGCAATGATTAATCATATCAACTGCCATCACAAGAAGCATGTCGTCACCATTGAAGATCCGGTGGAATACCTGCACGTCAATAAAAAGGGCGTTGTTCGCCAGCGGGAAGTGGGCAAGGACACGTTATCATTTCATAACGGCTTGCGAGCGGCCCTGCGGCAGGATCCGGACGTCATCGCCATCGGCGAGATGCGTGATTATGAAACCATCAAAATCGCCCTGACCGCGGCCGAGACGGGCGTGTTTGTGCTTTCGACGCTGCACATTATTTCCATCGATAAAATCATCGAGCGGTTGCTCAGTTACGCCCCGCCGGAAGAGGAAATGCACCTGCGGTATTTGCTGGCCGATTGTTTACAGGCGGTGATTCATCAGGAACTGGTGGCCACCACCGACGGCGGCAAGCGGGTGGCCTGCGAAGTGCTGGTGGTGACCGATGCGGCCAAGAATGTTATCCGCCGGCGGGGGGCCTACCTGCTGCGGAACGTCATCACCTCCGGCAAACGCTATGGGATGCAGACCATGGTGGAAGTCGTGGAATCACTGCGGGGTCAGGGCCTCATCACCGAAGACGCCGCCAACGGCATTCTGGTGAACTACCACAACTGATATAGTTTATTTTTCAAGCTAACCGATAGAAATTATCGTAGTTTGTGTTTTGGCCTGCCCAAAATACGTAATTCAACTCGACGGAAAACATGGATATTTCGGTTAAAAAGGCTGTTTTGGCTGAAAAATACGGGAAAAATATTATTCCTCTGGACGAAACGCAAGTAATGGCTATAATATGTTCGTAAATAAAGTTTGGTTCGCTGAACGAGTAAATCAGGGTAGTGACAGTTCGTTTTCTGCTCCCCACCAAAATTTCTCCTTCAACATCCATTTTTTATATGGTCGAAACGTCGGCCGCTTTCCCAGTGATCCGGAAAGATAAGCAGGGTCACAGGCCCGGAAATAACAGGAGAATTTGTTATGGGTAAGAAGTTGTATGTCGGAAATCTGAGTTTTGGCACCACGCAGGCAAACCTCGAAAGCTTGTTTGGTGCTCACGGTACGGTGGAAAGCGCGCAAATCATCATGGATCGCGCCACCGGCCGCAGCAAGGGATTCGCTTTTGTGGAAATGAGCAGCGATGCAGAAGCACAAGCCGCCATAGCCGCCCTGGATGGCCAGGACAATGACGGCCGGGCCTTGAAAGTAAACGAGGCCAAACCCCGTGAATCCACCGGTAGAGGCGGCGGTTATGGCCGAGGCCGTAGCGGTGGCGGCGGCGGACGCCGTTATTAACCGTAAAGAAGTCTAAAAAGAAACCGCAGCCTGAAAAACTGCGGTTTCTTTTATATTAAAGCCTACAGCTTGTGAATTAACATCCGCCGGTCACTTTTGCGGAAAATACCGTTCGGAAGGGACGGTGATTTTTGCCTTTATAGACTTCCCACCTTCTTCCTGGATGGAAAAACATCATGCGTCTATATTTAATCAATCCTTTTAATTCCCTGGTAAGCCTGGTTAACCTAAAAGCCAGTCGCTGGAACCGATACCGAGTATGGAAGCCGCTGGGATTGTTGACGGTGGCTGGTTTGACGCCCGCGGAGTGGGATATCACCATCATCGACGAGAATATGGGCGTTCGTGACTACGACACCCTGCCTCCGCCGGACGTGGTGGGCATCACCGCCTTTACATCGCAATCGAGCAGGGCTTATGAAATAGCGGCTGAGTTTCGTCGCCGTGGTGTGCTAGTGGTGATGGGCGGCATTCACGCCACCATGTGTCAGGAGGAGGCCCTGGAATATGTGGATGCCGTGGTCGCCGGCGAAGCGGAAAATGTATGGCAAGATGTTTTAACGGATATCCAAAACCATCAGTTGAAACGTATTTACGCCTGCCGTCATGCCGATATGACCCATATTTCCCCCGCCCGGCATGATTTGCTGAAAACCGGTTATGCCTTCGGGGCCATACAGACAACGCGTGGTTGCCCGCTGAATTGCAGCTTTTGCAGTGTATCAGCGTTTAACGGCCAACGCTATCGCCATCGTCCCATCGACCATGTTATCGCTGAATTCAAACAGATTCGTGAAAAGCGGGTTTTGATTGTGGATGACAACCTGATCGGCACGGCACCGGCCCATATTAAAAGAGCCAAGGAGTTATTTCACGCCCTGATTAAAGCCGACCTGAACAAGCAATGGATCGGGCAGGTGACAGTGAATATGGCCGATGATGAGGAACTTATGACGCTGGCGGTGCAGTCGGGCTGCCGCGGGGTTTTCATCGGTTTTGAATCTCCTACGCCTGAAGGGTTGGCGGAGGTGGGTAAGAAATTTAATCTTCTCAAAGGTCGCAATTTTCGCACCTCCGTTCGTCGTTTGCAGCAACACGGCATTCTGGTGGTGGGGTCGTTTATCATGGGGCTGGATACCGACCAGGCCGGGATCGGCAAACGCATCGCCCAGACGGCCAGTCGTTATGGCGTTGATATTCTCAACGCTTTGTATCTGACGCCACTGCCGGGGACGCGCCTCTGGGACAGTATGAAAGCCCAAAATCGTATCGCCGCCGATAATTTTCCTCATGACTGGCGCTATTATACGCTGGGATTTCCCACCGCATTATATAAAAATTTTACCCGGGAGGATATCCTGGCGGAAATGCACGCCTGTGACAGGCATTTTTATTCACGCTGGGGTATTTTGCGGCGGGTTATTCGGAATTTTTTGTTACATCGCCGTCCTGTTTTGACGCTGGTTAGCAATCTATCTTATCGCAAAAACGCCCGGTTGACCCAACGGACCTGTGATAAACTGGACTGGCACGTCCGAGGATAAACGATGCACGGCCAACATCGGAGAGAAAATCGTTGCGTATTCTGCTGATTCAACCTGATTATTTGTCCCAAGGGATTGGTTTTCGTGTGGTTGCATTGCCCGAACCACTGCATCTGGAAATGGTCGCCGCCACGGTTCCGGACCATGACGTGTGTATTTTGGACATGCGTTTGGATGGCGATCTGGAGGCGGTGCTGAGTGAATTTCAGCCGGACATGGCCGCTGTCACCGCCTTGACGCCCGAAGTGTACGCCGCCAGGGACATCCTTTCACGGATCAAAACGTTTAATCCAGATATTTTTACGGTGGTTGGCGGTCATCATGCAACCTTACTGCCGCAGGATTTCTTTTTGCCCCAGGTGGACGCCATTGCGTTGGGGGAGGCGGAACACATGTTCGGGCAATTGGCTCGTTACGTTGCCGGCCGAAGCGGAATCAGCCATGTTCCCAATCTTATCTGGCGGCAGTACAATGGTGAATTTATCGCCAATCATCGCTCGCACACCTGCATTGATCTGGCCCGTCTGCCTCTACCTCGCCGTGACCTAACTGACGCCTATCGTGATGAATATTTTTTTCTGTTCGATAAGCCTGATACCTCCATGGCCACGTCGCGCGGCTGCCCGTACCGCTGCAATTTTTGCAGCGTCCATGAATTTTATGGGGGAAAAGTCAATCAAATGTCTCCGGAGCGCGTTCTGCGGGAAATCGCCGCCGTTACCACCAGTCACATTACTTTTGTGGATGACAACTTCCTGATGAACCATCGCCGTGAAAACGAAATTGCCGATCGCATCAAGGCAATTGGCCTGAACCTGAGATTTTCCCTGGAGTGCCGTACGGATTCAATTGTTCGCCATCCGGAACTGTTGGAAAAATGGGTTGATATCGGCCTTTACGCCGTATTGCTTGGACTCGAAGGAGCGACGAATGAAACCCTGCAAAACGTCAACAAGGCGGGCCATATCGCCACCAATAACCGGGCTATCGAAATCCTCCAGGCTAACGGCGTGATTATCTGGGGGGCGTTTATCGTCGATCCGGATTGGACAGAAGACGACTTCAAGCAATTGAGCGATTACGTCCGCGACAAAAAAATTACTCACACCCAGTTTACCATCCTTACTCCTCTGCCCGGCACCCAATTATTTCGCCAGCGGCATAAGGATATTCTCACAAACGATTATACCGCCTTTGATACTCTCCACGCCGTGCTGCCCACCTGTCTGCCGCTCGAGCGCTTCTATCAATGTTTCGCTGACCTGTATCGTCAGACCGATGTCCAGCCTTACTACGATCTGGTTCGCGCCGGCAAAATGACCATTGAAGACTGCAAACACGGTAAGATGATGCTTGACGCCATGGCTGACTGGGAACGTTATCTGGACAAGGACCTTGTGCCCACGTCGCCTGGCTGCAACGGACGGTAAGTGATGTCCGCGGCGTTAAAGCGTTTGAGATGTTCGATTACGCGGGTGCGAAACGATTCCAGGCGGTTTTCGGTTTTTGGTGACCAAAGAACTTCAGCCAATGCCGCCGAGCGAGGCCAGGCCATATATTCACGATGCCGGGTAGTGGAAATAAGCTCACCCCAAAGCTGTCCCTGTCCGCCTAATACATGACGGGCCTGAGCCGCACGAAGATCGTCCGGTATCGGTTCAAACTCAAGAACCTTTTCCCACGGCAGGATAGTGCCCCAGGCCTTCGGTTCCGACGCAACAGGCCCCTGGTAGTAATCGAAATACGTATGGGAGGCGGGCGTCATAATCACATCATGCCCGGCCTGAGCCGCCGCGATGCCGCCTTCCATTCCTCGCCAACTCATCACTATTGCGCCTGACGCCAAACCGCCTTGAAGAATTTCATCCCAGCCAATCATCCGGCGGCCGTGTTGGGTAAGGAACCCGTCCATTTGCCGGATAAACCAGCTATGGAGTTCGGCCTCATTCTTCAGGCCCAGTTCCCGCATCTGCGTTTGCAGTTCCTCGCTATGTGTCCATGCGCGGCAGTTGGCTTCATCGCCGCCGATGTGAATCCACGGGGACGGAAACAACTCGACGATCTCGGAGAGAACGTCTTCGATGAACGCAAACGTCTCGTCATTGCCGGGGCAGAACACATCATTGTAGATCC
>JAFGBA010000145.1 GCA_016933395.1 Sedimentisphaerales bacterium
ATCTGCATCTCCCTGATTTTGTGTGCGATTTTTACACTGTTGATTCCGTATGTGGTGCTGGGCGATTCATCCGCAAATCCAAATGAAAACGGCGCTTCGATCAACAACGTAAATCAGAATCATGAAGAAACGGCGGGAAAAGTCGTTTTGTCGTCATCAAGAAAAACCATGACTATAGTCATTCTATTGCTGGCCGGGTATTTTCTTTACGTCAGTATTGGCCCGTTTTTTTCCCTTTGTCCTGACTTGCTGGGAGTGGAAAATTCCGGCACCGGCATAGGTGTTATGGATGCTGCTGCTTATGGATTTGCCGCCCTGGGAACGGCCTCCATTGGAGCTATAGTGGATTATCGTGGTTATGGCCTGGCGTTCTGGTTTATGGCCGGCTGCGCCCTGGCGGGAAGCTTTTGCATTATTCTCGTTAAAGAAAACAAAGAGAATTTTTATGTCCAGACTAATTAAAATCGCTACGGTTCAACCTCCGGCCGCCTTGGAAGGTCAAACCGCGGATTCCATCGAAAATCAGGCCCTGGATCTTTTGGAGCAGGCCGCCGGCGACGGCGCTGATATCGTTTGTTTGCCCGAATACCTCAATTGTATGGCCTGCACCCCCCAACAGGCTTCGGAACGAACCGGGCGACACGCGGAAAATCTTCTGCAACACACGGCTGAAATAGCCAAAAAGCATCGTTGCCATGTTATTGCGCCGGTTGTCATTGATACACAACAAGGTCGTTTTAATCGTGCTGTCTTATTGGGCAGGGATGGAGAGATGCTAGGTCATTATGACAAAGTGCATCTTACCCTGGTGGAACGTCGGGAATGGGGTATTCAGCCGGGCGCATCCTGGCCGGTTTTTGGTTGTGATTTCGGCAAAATCGGCATCATGATTTGTTATGATGGTTGTTTTCCGGAATCCTGTCGCATTCTGGCCTTGCAGGGAGCGGAAATTGTCTTTTGGCCCGGTTTGCAGAGAGGATTCAGTGAGTCTGAGCTCCTTTTACAAGTGCAGTCTCATGCGTATTTTAATCGCATTCATGTTGTCCGCAGCAGCTACGGCACACCCAAAAACCAACCCTGGCGGCCCGGCATGATGGTGGGATTAAGTTGTGTATGCGGTGACGATGGCGTTCTTATGGCGAGTACAGGGCGATGGGTCGGCTGGACAGGCTGCTCAGTGGATCTGGATGCGCCCCAACGGGGATTTCGCAGTTTCGGGGGAAGCCAGGGAACGTTGAGAACCATGCACTTCGAAGACCGACGGCCGGAAACCTACGAAAGGTTAACCAAAACCTGAGTTTCTGACAAAAATAGGCAAGGTAACTTATTGCGTTCGCAGGTATTTTCGAAAATTATGCCGGCGCTCATGGGTAAGCTCATCGCTGTAAAGTCGTTGTACAAGCTTGCGGAATCCTGTTGTTAATTCTTCGGTAGTCATATGGGTCGGCTGGTAATTCAGGTCGAAAAGAGTACAGGTTTTCCAGTTTTTCGGCTCCAGCAATCGACCTTCGTTCTCCAGTCGGCTATAAAGCGGCGTTCCGGGAAACGCCGTCATAATGGTGACTTGCACGTCATATAATTCGGTTGTTCGGACAAATTCATACACCTGATCGAAAATATCCGTTGTATGGCCGTCAAGCCCAATGACAAAACAGCCGTTTACGGTTATCCCGTGCGATTGGATGTTTTTTATTGCGTCACGGTAGCGAGTCCGGTGCTTGTATTTCCAGTTGCTGTGCATTTCCAATCCTTCAAGGCCTATAGCTGTCGGGCTTTCCAGCCCGATAAGCACCTGATGACATCCTGTCTGGTGCATTAATTTTAGCAGTTCATCATCTTCCGCGACCGATAAATCTGTTTCGGCAAACCAGCGCAAGCGTTTACCTTTCAAGTGGGGTAATAGGTCTTTCCAGTAGGCCTTGTTGACAAACGTATTGTCATCAGCCAGCTCGATAAAAGGATTCTCCCATAATTGCATAATGCGGTTTATTTCCGCAAGAACTTTTTCAGCGGGTTTTTGCTTATAGTGTTCCGTCAACACCGTTGAACTGGCGCAAAACTCGCAACGATGCGGGCATCCGCGCGAGGTTTGCACCGTCAGACGATTATAGTTGGCCATATCGAGCAGTTCAAAGGTCGGCATCGGCGCATCCGCCAGACTCCAGCCGTTATCCACGCGGCCGTATACTCCGGATGTATTGCCGTTTTCCGCATCTTGCAGCACCTCATGCCAAACGGCTTCGCCTTCGCCAACCACAACCGCATCACAATATTGCAGTGCTTCATCCGGCAGAGCGGTGACATGGGGGCCGCCGATAACCGTGGGGATATTTATCTTACGATAACGTTTGGCCGCTTCGTAAGCCTCATCCACCTGAGCGGAATAGGTGGAAATCGCGGCCAAATCCGCATCCTTGGGCAAAGCGTCCAGATGATTCATATCCGGTACTTCGACATACTGAACCTGATGCCGCTCCGGCGTCATACCCGCCAGTGTCAGCAATCCTAAACTTGGCAGGGAGGCTATGGTTTTGCTTCGCTCCACAAATCCGGGCAGCGTTAGCCCAAGTCGCAGCAGTTCCGTATCACAGCAGCGAATGCCGCTCATGGCGATTAAGGCAATTTTCATAGGTGTATTATCCTCCAAATAAACAGGGCTGTTGCTATCAGGATTGACCCGGCAGGGATAAAAAAGAAGTAGCGAAAGAATGATTGATATGCAGATAAAAAACACACCATGGGCATCGCGACAGTCGCCGCGATGAATAACCGTGAGGATATGAAGATTCCGTCGGTGATGTCCAATAATTTAAGGCTCGAAGCGAACCCGAAATTCAGAATGGCCAGGCCGAAAAAGGAAATATGCGCTAACCGCACCATACGTCGCGGCCACGCCTGGTAACCTCCCAGCCACTTTTCCTGATGAAAAAACAATCCGGCCGTGACGCCGACAACGCCGCCCAGGAACACGCCTATCCAGGCAAGCTGTATATGCAACACGACCATAATGTTTTTTCACCAAAAATAACGGCGATAACGGATCCGCCGCAAAGACATCTTACTATACTACCATATTTTGTTCAACAAGCAAGTACGTGATGAACCGGATTCCTTATAGCCGCCGACATGGTTAGAATTCTCCATAAGGGCCGGACCGGATGCTAACGCCGAACAGAACAAGCACCCGGTTCTTACAGAACCTGCCGCATCGCGGGGGGCCACAGGCCCTTTCCGTTATGGAGCCGGCTGTATGAGATTGAACGCCGGGCGAAACAGGAAGGCTACGATGCGGCGCACCTGCTGGACCTTCGGCAAAAGGAATCCCGGCCCATCCTGGCCGAAATGTATGCGCTGCTGGAGACGCACCGGCGGACGGCGTTGCCCAGGAGTCCGCTGGGCCAGGCGGTGACGTACGCCTTGAATCAGTAGGCGGCGCTGGAGCGTTATACGGAGGATCCGATTTTGGAGATTGACAACAATCTCGCCGAACGGGTGCTGCGGATGGTGGTGATCGG
>JAFGBA010000146.1 GCA_016933395.1 Sedimentisphaerales bacterium
CGCAGACTCCCGGCCGGTTTGTTCAGGGCCAGCAGGGCGGCTTCAATAGCCAGCGTGCCGCTACCGCACATGGGCAGGGCCAGCGGTTGCGAACCATCATAACCGGCGGCCATGAGGATGGCGGCGGCGAGCGTCTCTCGCAGCGGGGCCTTGTGGGGCATCTTGCGGTAATTGCGGTCAGAGAGCTTCAGTCCGGAGGTGTTGAGGTAGAGCCAGGCGCGGTCTTCATGCCAGTAAAGGTTGACCACGACGCCGGTGCGGTCGGGACCGCTGTCGGGGCGGCTGCCGGTTTTGCGCTGGATACGATCCACGATGGCGTCCTTGACCTTGAGGTTGGGGAACATGGTGTTGTTAACGGTGCGGGTGTTGACATGAGAGAGGATGCACAGGTGTTCGGCGGGGTCAATGTAGTTTTCCCAGTCGATGTGGCCGACCTGTTTATAGAGGGTGTCGGGCGAGCCGCAGCCAAATTCCCGCAACAGGTACTGTACGCTGTAGGCGGTCCGCAGGAGATAATTAAGTTTGTAACAATCCAGCAATGACCCGCGGGTGAGTACGCCACCGCTGTGCGTGTCGAGAACAGGAAAACCTAACGCCGTCAGCTCTGTCTGAAGATACTCCGCCAAACCGGGGCCGCAGGTAATCAGCAGTGTTCGTCGTTCCTGTGGGTTCATCCGCGTTGGTGTACGTGGAATCACGTGTTTTGTCAATCGCAAAGCCCGGCGACGTTTTATTTGAGGGTTGACAGGATATGAGGGATGGTTTAGGGTGATAATTACAATTTGAAAATACTATCCGCTTGGTTACGTGCTATTTAGTCTAACGGGCGTACCACCGCTCATGTGTTTGGCGAGCGGTTACTCGTCTCTGAATGGAGGTTGAAGCACTATGGAATGGCAAGATATGAACATTACCAGGGCCAAAAGTATTGTGGTGAGTATTGCTGTGATTGTGATACTTTTAGGAATCGCCTGCTTTGTTTCGATTATTAATATCGGCGGCAATGAAGTTGGGGTTGTGGAGAAGAAATTCGGCGGGGGAAATTTGCCGTCCGGGCGTATTCTCGCCACGGATGGCGAGAATGGCATTCAGGCCAAAATATTGGGACCGGGCTGGCATTTCTTTTACTGGCCGTGGCAGTACAAGATTACCAAGACTCAGGTTACGGAAATTCAACCCGGTTCTGTGGGTTTGCTGCAGGCTGCCGATGGCAGGAGCCTGGAGACAGGGGCGATCTATGCTCCTGAATGGGATGATCCGCAAAAAATGTTAACGGCGGAATATTTTCTCACCGACGGCCAAGGCTATAAAGGGCCGCAATTGTCCGTGCTGAAACCGGGCAAGTATCGTATTAACCCCCGCTTGTTCACCGTGACGGTGACGCCCGTAACCAATGTCAAGGCGGGAACCGTCGGGGTCGTTAAAAGCAATGTCGGCGTTCGTCCGGCGGAGATGCCCGCTGATGGTCTGGTGGAGGATAACCAGCGCGGCATCCGTAAAACGATTTTGTCTCCGCAGGAGTATTATTTGAATACGAAGGCGTATGAAGTCACCATGATTTCCACGCTGAAGACCACCGTGGGCTTTTTACCCAGTTCGGTGAAGGGATCGGATATGGATCCCATTGAGGTAAAAAGTGCCGATGGATTTACCTTCCCGGTGGATGTGCGGGTGATCTATCACATCGAAAAAGAAAACGCTCCGCGCGTGGTGGCGACCATCGGCGATGGTGAAATGATATTGACCAAGATGCTGATGCCGGCGGTGCGGGCGACGTTTCGCAATAATGCCGAAAAGGTCAAGGCTCTGGATTACGTTCAGCAGCGTTCGCAGCAGGAAATACAAAGCCTGGACATGATTAAGGAACAGATGAAAAGCTATGGTATAACCATTGACGCAATTTTGATCGGCAACGTGGGTGATGAGAAAAGCCTGGGGATGCTGTTAAAAACCCAAACCGACCGTGAAATCGCCCTGCAGGAACAAAAAACCTTTGAGGTGCAGCAGGCCGCCGCGGAAAAGCAAAAGAACCTGACCCGCACCCGTCAGCAAGCCGAGGAAGAAAAACGTCTGGCGACGGCGGAATATGGTGTTAAAGTCGCCGAGCAGGAAAAGCAGAAACGCATCATTGAGGCGCAGGCTGAGGCGGAAATGGTCAAGCTGGTGGCCCAGGCCAAGGCTGACGCCTATAAACTGATTTCCGAAGTGCTGGGCAATGACAACGCCGCCTTGCTGGAGGTAATGAAACTTGTTGCCGAAAGTAATATCCGCATCACGCCTGAAGTTATGGTGGGATCATCAAATAATAGCGGCACAACCGATGCCCTGATGGGTACGATTCTCAAAGATATGTTGAGTAAAGAGAAGGAAACGCCGACAAAGTAATACGCTTCGAGGTTTACGCTGGTGGTCAGCGTTTTTTGACCACGATGAGGGCGGTATCGTCAAAGCGGCTGGTCAGGCCGGTGAATTTGCGCATGGTCCAGAGGATGCTGCGGGCGGACTGGTCAGCAGTTAAGCTCAAGCTGTCGCGAGCGGCCTGGATGATGCGTTCCCGGCCAAAAGGTTCACGCTCAAAGTTCATGGCTTCGGCTAAACCGTCGGTGTAGCATAGCAGCATATCGCCGGTGTGAAAGGCGGAGCAGCCCAATTCGTAATCGGCCTTGGGGTCAACGCCCATCAGTGGGCCGCCGGCAGTGAGTCGCTGTACGTCCTCGCCATGGAACAACAGGCCTGGATCATGACCGGCATTGCAATAACTCAGTGCCTCACCGCCCGGTTCGAACAAGGCACAAAACAATGTGGCGAACTCGCCGGCGGCGGTATCAATACAAAACATCCGATTAACCCGTCGCATCAGTTCAGGCAAATCTTTGATGCATTCCGCATAGGCCCGCAGACACGACCGCGTAGACGCCATCGCCAATGATGCGGGTACGCCCTTACCCATAACATCACCAAGAACTACCAGCAGGCGTCCGTCAGGCAGGGGGATAAAGTCGTATAGATCCCCTCCGACTTCATAGCAGGGGACATAACGGGCGCCGATATCCAAGCCGGGGATGTCCGGTAGATGATGTGGGATGAGATGTCGCTGCACCTCACCGGCGATTTTAAGTTGACGGTCAAGCCGCTGCTTTTCCAGGGCCTCGCGGTAGAGGCGAGCATTCACAATCGCGGCGGCGGACTGGGCGGCGATGATCTGGGCCAAGGCGATATCCTGTGGTGAAAACGTGCGGGGGCGTTTACTGTACAGGCGCAACATGCCGATGGGGGAATCTTTGTAAAGCATACCAACCGTGAGGCTTGACACCAGGCCTTCCCGCATGATGTTGTCGTGATAACGGGAGAAATACTTGCTGTGGCGCATGTCTTCAACGACGATAGGCTCCCCTTTAAGGGCGCGTCGGTTGAGTTTGCTTTCACCGGCGGTGACAGGACCTTTGTTGATATAGGCGTCGCTAAGGCCGAAGGTGGCCTTGAGGGTAAGCTCGCCGGTTTCCGGCGTTAACAGCCGCAAGCCGGCGGCGTCGGCATCCAGCGCTTGCGCGACAGTACGAACGACGATCTCCAACACCTGTTCAAGGTCCATCGGCCCGGTAAGCAGGCGGGAGGCTTCATGGACGCTGGAAAGGTCCTGATTGAGCCGACGGACCTTGCGGTCCAGACGGACGGTGGCTTCGACGGCATGATTGAGTAAATCACGGTCGCGAGGTCCCTGGCGAGTATTACGGCGGGCGTTTTTCATCCGCACCATTATAGGGGATGTCGATGCCAAAGCAAGCATTTGTTGGTTGCAAGTGCGATATTAAGAAGGAGTTAAGGGTATTTTTTGTCGGCGGCATTACCGGTTCATTGGCTTGACAGTTCCGGCCGGCGGGCTTACTATACCAAGGATTCATACTAAGGAAAAAAACTTCTCAACAGGAGCGGATATGGCCACATCGGAAAAAAGCTGGCAAAGTCGCATGAGTAAGGATCAGGATGACTTGGCGGCGGCGTTTGTCGAGTCGCTGAGCGTTGATGTCCGGCTGGCTAAGTATGATATTGCAGGTAGTATCGCCCATGCGCAAATGCTTGCCGATTGTAAGCTCATCACTCGGGATGAATTTCGTCAGATCAAACAGGGGCTGACAGACATTGCCGCCGAGATAGATGCGGGCACGTTGGTATTTGATAAACGCTTCGAAGATATACATATGGCTGTCGAAGCAGAGTTAATTGACCGTATTGGCGAGGCGGGCAAGAAACTGCATACCGGGCGCAGCCGTAATGACCAGGTGGCTCTGGATATGCGGCTGTGGATGCGGGATGAAATCGCCACCTTAGGTGAACATCTCGCGGTGGTGCAGCAGGAGTTGGTGCGGCTGGCCGAGAAGCAGGGCGGGGTGGTGATGCCGACATATACGCATTTGCAGCGGGCGCAGCCGGGGTTGAGCGGGCATTACCTGCTGGCGTTTGTCGAGATGCTCCAGCGCGACCGAGAGCGGTTGGCCGATGCCGCCAAACGCGTGAATATTTCTCCATTGGGCAGCGGCGCCGTGGCGGGCAGCACGCTGGAATTGGATCGCCGGGCGACAGCGGCAACGCTGGGTTTTGCCGACATCACCCGCAATAGTATTGACAGTACGGCGGATAGGGATTTTTGCATCGAGTTTGTTTTTGTTTGTGCGATGATTGCTCAGCACCTGTCGCGATTGGCGGAAGACTGGATTATATTTTCGTCGCAGGAATTCGGTTTCATTCGTATCGATGACGCCTTTTGCACCGGCAGCAGCATGATGCCGCAGAAGCGTAATCCTGATATGCTCGAACTCATTCGCGGACGATGCGGAGGCGTGTATGGCAATCTAATGGCGTTGTTGACAATGATGAAGGGTTTGCCGCTGACCTATAACCGCGACATGCAGGAAGATAAAAAGCAGGTGTTCGACGCAGCCGATACGATTGCGGCATGTCTGGCGATGGCGGCGGCCATTGTCAAAAATACGACGTTTAACGCCGAACGCATAAGCCGGGGGCTGGACGAAGGATTTACCGATGCCACCGCTTTGGCGGAATATCTGGTCGGCAAAGGCGTACCGTTTCGTACGGCCCACCAGATTGTCGGTCGCCTGGTGGCCCAATGTGAACAAGCTAATTGCGTGTTGGCAAAACTACCGTTAGATACCTTGCAACAAGCTTGCCCGCAAATCGACGAACACGTTTATGAACATTTGACGGCCGTGAATGTCACCGCCCGTTATGCTACGGAAGGCTCGGCGGGAGAAAAGCAATTAAAACAACAACTTGCCTTCTGGAAAGAACAACTTGCGTAGCGCCGGGGTATAAAGTGGCATGAGTCAACGCGAATTTGAATTTATCGACTGGCTGATGCAGTGTTTTTCCTCGACGGGGAGGGACATCACCCGCGGCATCGGGGACGATATGGCCGTGATGATGGTCAACGGCGAACAGGTGCTGATTACTACGGATGTTTTGCTGGAGGGGGTTCATTTTGATTTGTCGCGGGCGACGCCGCGGCAGGTGGGGTACAAGGCGATGGCGTGCAGCCTGAGCGATTGCGCCGCCATGGCCGCCTTGCCCTGGTGTGCGGTAGTAGGCGCCGCCATTCCCCGAAGCTGGAACATGGATCAGGCGCGGGAGTTGACACAGGGCTTGCAAAAGGCGGCTAAAACGTATGATTGCCCGTTGGTGGGCGGCGACACCACCAGTTGGGATAATCGACTGGTTGTTAACGTTACCATGTTGGCGCGGGCCCAAGACGTTGAGCCGGTTTTGCGCTCAGGCGCTCAGGTGGGCGACGTCATCTTCGTGACCGGTGAACTGGGCGGCTCATTGGCGGGACGGCATCTTGAATTTGTTCCGCGGGTGAATGAAGCACGGCGTTTGGCCAAATGGGTTCATTTGCACGCCATGATCGATTTGAGCGACGGTTTGGCCGGTGACTTGGGCCATATTTGTCAAGGCAGTCGAGTTGGAGCGATAATAAATAAAAACGCTATCCCAATTTGCGTTTCGGCACTGAAATCCGACAATCCGCTCAAGGCGGCGTTGGCCGACGGTGAAGATTTCGAACTGTTGTTTACCGTCAGCGCCAAGGATGCGGAACGCTTGCAACATGGCCGCGTTGAAGAAACATTTGTCAAATTGACCCCCATCGGTGAAATTGTCGCCGGTTCGGGTGAAATTCTTTTACGTGACGAAACCGGAAAAACACAACCATTGACATATAAAGGTTGGGAACATCATTGGGGCGATTAACGGATAATAAGGGCGACTTTCCCGTGGCGATGACTAAAAACATAATCAGTTACAGCGTAGCCGAAACGATAGCTCTGGGTGAGCGCATCGGCCAACACCTGCGCGGCGGGGAAGTATTGGCCCTGATTGGTGAATTGGGGACGGGCAAGACGCACCTGATAAAAGGCCTGGCGCAGGGGCTGGGCGTCGCCGGCGCCGATGACGTTACCAGCCCGACGTTTACGTTGGTAAATGAGTTGCAAGGGCGGCTGAAATTGTATCACGTGGATGCTTATCGGCTGGAGAATTTCAGGCAGCTTGAGGCGCTGGGTTTCGATGAGTTTTGTCACATCGGGTCAGTAGTTGTGGTGGAATGGGCCGATAGAGTGTGGGATTTATTGGCGGAGTATGAACCGATTTGCATACGTTTGGAACACATCGCCGGCGAGCGGCGGCGTATCGTGATGGAAAATTTACCTCAATACCTTTAATGGGAGGGCAACACATGAAATGCTCGAAGATTGGGATGGCGGCATTGGTTTTTGTATTGGTTTGGGTCATATTTACGCCATTAGAGGAGGCTAAGGCAGCCGACGGGGCGGTAAAGGTCAAGGTGCATAAAGACCGCATCCGGATACTCACCGGTGACCAATCCGGTTTAGTGCAGGTCATCGGCAGTGTCGGTGCGATCGAATCCACGGCCGCTGTGAGAGCATATCTGCGTCGTGAGGAAACCGGGGACAAACAACCCTTTGACGTTGCCACCGATGGCAGTTTTCAAACGTCAATAACCGCCCCGGCCGGAGAAAAATTACGGGTGTATGCCCAG
Organism: Sedimentisphaerales bacterium; assembly: GCA_016933395.1. Lineage (GTDB taxonomy): Bacteria > Planctomycetota > Phycisphaerae > Sedimentisphaerales > SM23-30 > JAFGBA01. The sequence continues at coordinate 7,073 of JAFGBA010000146.1, forward strand.
GCTGGTGATAAAACCAGTTATGGCACATTCACGGTACCCTCAATCTCATCTGAAACACAGGTTCCTACGTCTGTGTCCACGGCTTTCATGCCGGAAAAGAATGAAACGCCGTCTGCACAAGTCCCTATCCCGCAAGTAATTATGACGCCTGAGCCTCCGTTGGCAGATATCGAGGCTTTGGGATTGGACCCGGTCAAGCTACGCCGGGAACTGGTAAAAGCACATCAGGAAAACATTCGCTTACGTCGTGAGTTGCAGCGTGTCTGGCTGCAACTGGAACAATTGCAATCCTCTCTTCAGCGGCTTTTACAGGATTTCTCATCGGTAACCTCGGCGGTAGCTTCTCCGTCGAGTGATGTACCAACACAAACCACTCAAATTGACGGTGAGGACATAGTTCCCTCCACAAGCACGAATTAGTGGATTTTACTTGACCATTATCGACTCACTTTTAATATGTAGGGTTTTTCCGAGGCAATGGCATTTTAAAACGCTATTTACCGCCGAAGGAAAGGACCGACCGGCACGTTTTCGGGCATGTCCGGACGATATTTTGCTTAACTTGTTCCCCGGCCAGGAGTTAAAAGTTGAACGAAGCTATTGCCAAATCCCAGGCCCTTATTGAGGCATTGGCGTATATTCGGGGCTTCCGTGGCCGAACAGTGGTGGTTAAGCTGGGCGGTTCGCTCATGGAAACTGATACCAGCCAGAGGGAATTATTGACAGACGTGGCTTTTATGGCGACGGTGGGGATTCGGCCGGTGCTGGTGCATGGCGGCGGCAAGCGCATCAGCGCCGCGATGGAGCGGTCGGGCATCGAACCGCAATTTGTGCAGGGTCGCCGTTATACCGATGAACGAACGCTAAAAATCGTCGAACACGTTTTAGCCGGTGAGATTAACCGGGATATTGTCGATTCGCTCAATGACCTGGGTTGCTCGGCGATGGGACTGCATAGTCTCAGCAGTTGCGTCCTCCAGGCGGAACAGATACGTCTGGATGGTCCGGAAGGGCGAAAAATCGACATCGGCCTCGTCGGTAACGTTACCTTGGTAAATGCCAAATTAATCGAAGCGCTTTGCCAGGCGGGCACGATTCCGGTGATTGCGCCGATTGCCCTGGACCGCAACGGGGGCAAATTGAATATCAACGCTGACACTGCCGCGGGGATGGTCGCCGCCGCCATCAAAGCGGAAAAACTGGTGATGATGAGCGACACCCATGGTATCCGCCGCGATAAGAATGATCCCGCCAGCCGCATTAGTGCCGCTGGTGAAAAAGAAATCGAACAGATGGTTGCCCAGGGTGTTATTGAAGGCGGTATGTTGCCCAAAGTGGAAGCCTGCCTGACGGCTCTGAAAGCGGGTGTTGGTCGGACGCATATTATTGACGGCAGCTTCCCCCACGCCTTGCTGCTGGAGATATACACCGACGAAGGCATCGGTACTTTAATTACCAAAGAAAAGCAATAAAACATAAACATCAAAAACGTTTTTTCCCTTTCACGCAAAAAAACGGAATTAACGTTACACGATAGAGGTATTGCCATGGTTACGACAACGGAAGTGCTCGATCAGTTTAAAAAGTATGTTATAGGCAATTATAACCGGTTGAATCAGGTTATTGTCAAAGGTGAAGGTTGCCGTTTGTGGGATGCCGACGGCAAGGAATATCTGGATATGTTTCCCGGCTGGGCGACGAGCATCATCGGCCATTGCCATCCGAAAGTGGTCGAGGCCTTGCGCCATCAGGCGGGTGAATTAATTCACATCGACAATACATTTTATAATGTGTTGCAGGGGCAACTTGCTCAGAGGCTTAGCGAGCTTTCGTTTGGCGGGCAGTGTTTTTTCTGCAACAGCGGTGCTGAAGCCAATGAAGGCGCTATGAAACTGGCCCGTCGCCACACGGCCAAGAATAAATATAAAATTATTACCGCTGAGGGTGGTTTTCACGGTCGCACCTTTGCTACCATGACCGCGACCGCCCAGCCCAAATATCATCAGGGCTTTCTACCGTTGATGCCGGGATTTGTTTATGTTCCATATAACGACATTGACGCTTTGAAAGCCGCTTTCGACGACGACGTCGCGGCCGTATTGCTGGAGCCGATTCAGGGTGAAGGCGGCATCAATGTTGCGGATGCAGCCTATTTGCAGACTGTACGTGATTTATGCGATAAGCATGGCGCGCTGGCTGTCTGGGACGAAGTGCAGTGCGGCATGGGCCGGACGGGCAAATGGTTTGGTTATCAGGTAACCGGCGTGGAGCCGGATATTATGACGCTGGCGAAGGGATTGGGCGGAGGCGTCGCTATTGGCGCGTTCGTGGCGCGTTCCGATGTTGCGGCGTCGCTGGTTCCCGGTACGCACGCCAGTACGTTCGGCGGCAATCCGCTGGCCTGTGCCGCGGCGCTGGCGACGATAGCGGCTATCGAAGAGGAGAACATGCTCGCCAATGTTGAGGCCATGAGCCGTATCGCACGGGAAAAACTCAACCAACTGGCGACAAAATACCCCATTATCGATCATGTGCGCGGTGTGGGTCTGATGTTGGGTATTCAGCTTAACGCCCCCGGTGCTGATATTGTGGCTCGTTGTTGGGCGAATGGTTTGCGCATCAATTGTACGCATGATACGGTGTTGCGCTTCATGCCGCCGCTTAATGTAAAGGCGGAAGAGATCAACCGGGCGATTACGATTATGGACGAAGCCCTGGCCCAAAGCAACGGAGGGGCATTGTCATGACATTAAGGCATTTTTTGGAATTGCGTGAATATACCGCGGCGGAACTGGCGGACATGCTGAAATTGTCGGCGGAATTAAAAATTGCCGCCAGAGGCAACACGCTCACTCGTTCGCTGGAAGGTAAAACCGCGGCGATGCTGTTCGAAAAACCCAGCAGCCGCACGCGGGTGAGTTTCCAGGTGGCTTTAGCGCAACTGGGCGCGACGGCAATTTACCTGCGTCAGGAAGACATCGGCGGTCTGGGAAACCGCGAACCCATTAAAGACCTTACGCGAGTGCTCAACGGCTATGTTGATGTGGTTATCGCTCGGGTTTTCAAACACGCCGGTTTGATCGAGATGACGCAGTATGCCGTCATGCCGGTCGTCAACGCGCTATCGGATAAAACCCATCCATGTCAGGCCATGGCTGATGTATTAACCATACAGGAACATTGCGGACGGCTGGAAGGATTAACGGTTGCCTATATAGGCGATGGAAATAATGTCGCCGTTTCACTGGCGGTTGCCTGTTCGCGTTTTGGGATGAAACTGCGCATGGCCTCGCCGCCGGGATATGAAGCGCCGGCGTTTCTGTTTGACTGGCTGGTGCAGGAAGGGCTAGGCGATTTTGTTGCGCAAATGCACGATCCCCGGGCCGCGGTTGAAAAGGCCGACGTGGTTTACACCGACACCTGGGTAAGCATGGGCCAGGAAGCCGAAAAACAGCAGCGCCTCGAGGTTTTTTCCGGCTATCAGGTTAATGCCGAACTTCTCACCGCCGCCAAACCGGGAGTAAAGGTCATGCACTGCCTGCCGGCGTATCGTGGCCTGGAAATCACCGATGACGTGATTGAAGCCAACGCCAAAGTTATTTTCGATCAGGCGGAAAATCGGCTGCACTTCCAGCGCGGCCTTCTGGCGTATTTGTTCCGTTAATTATCGTTCATCGTTCAATAAGATTGAAAGTCAGACAATCATGCCCCAATCGAAACGACGATCACGCACCCAGCTACGCTCGATACGTATTTCCCGCCAATTTACCAAGGCGGCCCCAGGATCCGTATTGATTGAAATGGGCAATACGAAAGTACTATGCACGGCCAGTTGGGAACCGGGTGTTCCCGCTTGGCGCAAGGACAGCGGCATGGGATGGGTTACGGCCGAATACAGCATGTTGCCCGGCAGCACCGCGCCGCGAAAATCCCGTCCCCGTTCCGGCCATACCGATAGCCGGGGTTTGGAAATTCAGCGACTTATAGGAAGAACCCTACGAGCTGTAGTGGATTATGAAAAACTGAGGGAAAACACTATCGTGCTCGATTGCGATGTGATTCAGGCCGACGGCGGCACCCGCACAGCGGCGATTAACGGCAGTTTCATCGCCCTCAGTGACGCGGTGCGTTACGGCCTCAAGAAGAAATTCATTACCCAAAATCCTATTACCCAGCGCGTCGCGGCGGTCAGTGTGGGCCTCATCAAGGGCAATACCGTCCTGGACTTGGATTATAATCTGGACAGCATTGCTGATGTGGATATGAACATCGCCATGACCGAGAGCGGACGATTTGTCGAAGTACAAGGCTCTGCCGAAAAAACACCCTTTTCTGGCGAACAACTGGAACAGTTGCTGAATTTGGCCCGGCGAGGGATTAAACAAATTTTCAAGGTGTACGACAAGGCCCTAAGGCGGTAAAGTAGACTTTTAGTCGTGACGGCCTAAAAAAACAGAAGTAATTGTAGGAATTACAACCGGCCGATTATTAGCGGCAATAATTGAAGACGCATGAAGCAAAATTTTCATGAATTGGTGTTGGCCACAACCAACCTCGGCAAGCTGAAAGAGTTGCAACAAATGCTCATTGGCCGGGGCGTTGTCGTACGAGGGCTGGCGGATTTTGGTGCTTTGCCGGCGGCTCCGGAGAATGCCGACACCTTCAAGGAGAATGCACGCCGCAAGGCGTTATATTATACCCGGCGATTGGGGGATAAAACGGTTCTTGCTGATGACAGCGGTTTGGAAGTGGACGCCTTAAACGGGGCGCCGGGGGTGCATTCGGCTCGTTTTGCCCCATGTGACAGCGAAAATCGCGCCCGGCGTGATGCCGCTAATAATACCTTGCTGCTGCAGCGTCTGTCGGGGATCCCGCATGAAAAACGCACCGCCAGATTTCGCTGTTGCTTGTGTATATGCCGCGCTGATGACGTGCTTGCGGAATTCACCGGCGCCGTCGAAGGAATCATCGCGAATGAACCACGTGGTGAGAATGGTTTTGGGTATGACCC
>JAFGBA010000147.1 GCA_016933395.1 Sedimentisphaerales bacterium
CTTTAAAGACGAGGTTAATTTTTTTTCTGTGTCGATTAACACATATCTGCCACATCTCATTGGATTCCCATTGAGCTTGTATCGTAGGAGGGCCATTGATACTATAATTACTAGTTGGTTTCTGTTGCGGAAAGCCCGTTTGGAGTACAAGCTTTTGGGCGTGTTGCCCAAAGGTGTCGAGGGCATCCTGCCCTCGATTATTCGAATCACCAAACAGCGTTTATGATGCGATAAAGGCCCGCGGGCAGGATGCCCGCGGCACCGCTGTGCTTTGAGCAACACGCCCTGAAGGCTGAACTCCCAACGCATATTCTTCCGCAACAGGAACTAACTACGGTTTTCATTTTCCTCTCTTTTATTGCTGAGTAAAGCGGCGCTACTGGCAAACGACAACGTGATTACCGGAACCTATCGGATCGATAAAGCGCAGGGAGCCATCCGTCTGTGGGGTAATCGGGATGCCATCCAGGGTAATGTAATTATAGCTATCGCAATTTTTAGGAAGGACAAATTTAACCGTCGTATTCGCCGGGATCATCAGTTGGAACGTGCAGTTGTTTGTCTGTTTATCCATGGAAACAGATATCGTCCCGCGAATCGAAGAAATTACGGCCTGGAACTGATTGAGGGTCGCCGGGTGGGGATGAATAATCGCTTTGTTAAATCCCGCGGTCAGGGGGCGAATGCCGGCGATAAATCGGGGAATTATATTAGCCGGGACCGCTCCCCAAACGTGATTCCAATCCAGATTCGGTTTATAGGCGATGCCCCAGGCTTCCATGGAAATAGTTGAACCTTCCCGCATCATATTCACCCAGCTTCTGGTGCTGTCGGAAGTGATCAATGCGAAAGCCGCATCCTCTTCACCCGCCAGATACAATCCTTCCAGAAGGTACTGGGAGCCATAGACGCTGCACGCCATTCCTTTTGATATAACAAAATTTACTACCGTCTGTTTTTTATCTTCCGGCACCAGCCCAAACGCCAGGGGAAACATGTTCGCGTGGAAAGCGGAGTGAGTGGTTCCCTCACCGTCAACGTATAAACCGGTCTGGTTATTAAACAACACCGACTGGAACGACTGATACACTTGGGCGGCATCTAGCGCAAACTGTTGGGCGTCGCCTGTCGCACCAATCACCTCGGCAATCTGTTTCATCAAATTCAATGTATGATAATAAAACGCATTTACGACGGTATTCACCGGCTCAAAAACAAATCCATCTCGTTCGCCGCTGGGCCAATCCACTATATCGCTAAGACCATCGGTATTCAAAAGGCCATCTTCGCGAGCGTATTGCTGCAGCAGTTTGTCGTTTTTCAGCGTATAGTAATTTTCCGTCAGGGCTTCGCTGTTACCGGTGTAAAGATAATCCGCCCAGGCCATCATAATGGAATGCTGTTTCCACTCTGTCGGCCACGTGGGATGCGACAACAGGTACTCATACGAATATCTGCCCAGGCCGAACTCCCTGTCCACGCTGTAATGACCAAGCTGATTGATATACGCATCGGCCTCATACGGCTTTCGCTCGCGGTCGCCATCGACATAGATCGCGCAAAAACTTGTCGATTTGATGCTGTATTTACAAAATTCCCACACATCGTTCAGTGTTTGATTATCACACTGGAATGACGCGGCATTATCATTAAAGGGGTAATGGATGGATACCTGGCGGACATTCGCCGTCGAAACGATATAAGGGCAATTCACCATTTCGACGTATCGAAACGGTGCTATCCGTCCGAATTCCGGAGGGATAGAAATGCCGGTGGTGGTTCCCGGTGGATGGATTTCGTATTCCATCGAACCGTCCAGAGTTACTGTCGTTTGATAATAGCGGATCGTGCCGTCCGGGCTTCGATCCACGACGCCATTTTCCAGTTTTTCGCCAAAATGAATTTCCACCACGGTTCCCTGAGGTTGCTCGGGCGCAGACATCTCTATAAGCGTTGTATCCGCCGTGCCCATGCGCAGTATAACCTGAGGAAGATTCCAGAGAATATACCCGAAAGCATCCTTGCCGAAATCAATTAAAAAACGTCCCTCCTCTATCTGCGTTACACTGACGGGCGACACCTCGCTTGATAGTTGTTTATACCGGGCGGTATTATATCCCGATAACGAAGAACCGGTTTTAATTTCCTGGATGGCGGACCACGACGAGATCTCGTCAAGTTTGTCCCATATACGGACTTTCCAGAAATAAGACTGATTGACGCTCAAAGCAAACCCGCCATAAGAAATGTTCTGGGAATTCACACCGGCAATTTTTCCGCTATTCCATTTGTCGGGATTATTTTGTTCCAGCAAAGCAGAACTGGTGGCAACCATAATTTGATATGCTGTTTGCATATTGTCATTAATCTCCGAGTTGACGATCCATCCGAATTCAGGGGTTGCATCACCAATAGTTGTTATCTCCGGTTGGGCGAGTAATTCACACAGCAGGCCCGACGGAGCAGGTCCGCCCCAGGCAGTGCCGGTAAACATGAAGAAAATAAAACATAACAGCAAGCTTGCGCTACAGACGGGTATAACATTATTTTTAAGGCATTTACTATGCATTTTAATACCATTTCTATGGAAAATCAGGATATAAGCCATTATCCAGCCAGGCAAAGATGACTTCGACAAGGTCATAAAGGTCCACGACGCCGTCCGGCAATCCGGAAGGTCCTGTAAGATCGTATTGAGTATCAGAGCCTAAATAAGCCGAGGCAAACACCGCTACGTCACAGAAATTCACGATACAATCCGGCGCTCCCTCCGGTCCGGTCCAATCGCAATTTTCCCTATACGTCCGAATACAAGACCTTAGCCCGTTAAAATCATACCGAACATCGGCGACCTGATAATCATCTAAAGCATCATTGTAAATTCGAACATCATCCATATATCCGTTGAAACTTTCCTGCCCTGCTTCCGAACGGCCGATGGTTAAACCGGCGGCGGCATCCGACGGCAGCGGCCAAGCTGTTTCGCTCTGAAGCACGCCATCCAGATAAAGCTTGGCCGTATTCCCATCAAATACAGCACAAATATGCTGCCACCTGTCGTTGGCGGTCAATCCATCCTCAATCAGAACCGATTCACCGTTATCGGACGTCATCAGGAAATCGTCATATGGTAAGGTCTCTTCCTGCCAGTTGGCCCAGTACGACAGGGTAAACTCACCCGTGTACTCCGCGGGGTTTATCTGCTCCAGTTGTGCCCACCCGCTGTCCGCTTGAATGTGGACAGCGCCATTTTCGGCCCCATTTGCGCCGGTTACAAAAATAACACTGCCTTCGACAAGCGCATCTCTGTTGCCGATGATATCCTCGTAATACATGCCATTATAATCGGCCAGATCCAGCATCCAGTGCGCCCATAGACCCTCAACACATAAGATGGCCGTATCTGAAGCGGCAGGCTGGCCCGCCGCATTATCTACATACGCATAGTATATCCCGCTTTGCAAAACCTCAACGTCCTCAAGGATTAATGTCGCGGTATATCGCCCGATCCCGGGATCATAAATTTGCGTCATGGTGACGTTAGGGTCAGACGTCAGTAGTTCAATGTCATCAGGCTCCGCTTGCCGGTACCAGCTTGTCTGGGGAGTCGTTGCGCTGGTAAAGACGACCTCAAAAATGGCTGTTTCGGATTCTTCTATAACCTGGTCGGCGGGATAGATGATAAATACAGGTTGTTGCGGGTTGAGCTTAAAAAGCATTTCATCGGAAGCTCTTGCCATTCCACTGATGCGCGCCTCATCGATCAATCCTTCGAAATTTTCCGAAAAGCCGCCGATCACCCGTTGTTCATTACCGATGCAAAAATTCGTTATTACGGCAGGATTCAGATCGGCGGTCATCTTGAAGGAACCAAGCAACTGGGCCTCGGTGACGCCGGAATTCAGTCTGGTCCAATACAGTTTCAGATTATTATCTGTATTCTCCAGGCCGTTATAGGTTACGGCGGCATGAAACCAGGAATCCACCGCATACGCATGGGCGCCTGAGGTGGGAATGGCCTGATTAAAGGTATCTTCAGTGCCCCCGGCAAGTTTGGTAAATCGAAGCTTGCCATCGGTGCCGATTCTGAAATGCCATCCTCGTGTACTGTTGTCGCCGTCGCCGCTGATAATCTGCATATGATTGGGAAGGGAATTTAGCGCCATCATCGGCTTGATAATCGCCTCGAATGTAAACGCGCCATCAGCGCCGACAAAATTAGAAACCGCCATAGGATTCCCGACGGCCGCGGCATACGGGCCATCGCCGGTTGCGCCGTCATACGTGTTTAACGCCAGGTCAAATCCTACCGCCGAGAGATCCATGGTAGCGCCGCTATACAGAGACAAGTCAATCCAATGAGATACCTCGTCACAGCCATTCCCATCAAAATGATATAAATGCAACGTATCAGCGTCAATAATATATGGCGACGGAGCATCCGCCAGTCCGCCAGCGCTCATGCATAAGAGGATACCTAGTACGGCGACTATAACCCTTCGCATCATAATTTTATGTTCAACCATTTATTAGGTCCCAAACACTATTTCTCGTGAGCATTTACAAAATCCGAAGAGCGGGCTGCTTCTGTGGACAGCCCGCTTTTCGATTCTACAACAAAAATACATAAATACACACGGTTTAATCAAGCGAAGTGAAAAGCCGCTCCGGAAGACTTCATGCCGAAAACCTCCCGGAACGCACATAACACGTGGCTATTTTATTTCACCTCGGCTTTTCGCAGCCGACATCTCGCGGATTGTGACGATTTAAATCTTTGCCGGATACTATGGTTTTTCATAATTTTGTATCTAGACCCAAACTATTTTTCTGTGAACGGTTATAAAATCCGAAGAACGGGCCGTCCTTGAGGACGGCCCGCCTTCGATAAAAACCACAGAAAACCGCCGATTACGGGCAAGTGGGATAAATCCCGCAGGACAGCCAGTTGGCCGCCATTTCGGCGAAATCATACACGTTGACCACGCAGTCCGGAGTACCTTCCGGTCCGCTAAAGTCAAACTCCGACGCATATTCCAGGACACAGAACTGAGCATCCGGATAGCCAACCAAGTACATATCGATAATGTCCATGAGGCCTAACGGGTAGTTATAGACCTGCATGTCATCAATAGCGCCGTCGAGGAAATCCTTGACAGTGCCGCGATCATTATTGGCGCCAATTTCCATCGGATATTGCCAGGCGTCAAACACCGGGTTAGCGGCATAGCCGCCCGCTGAACCGAGGGGCAAACCATCAAGATACAACTGACAACCGTCGCCTTCTTCGTACGTTGCGGCAATCAGGTGCCACTTGCCGTCTCCCGCCAGGGAAGTTGCCATGGCGCCGGTCAAATCCATGACGGTGCCGGTGCTTTGGCGCAGACGGAAGCGAATTTGGTCGCCGCTGAGCCACATCTGGCAAGCAGGGCCTGTGTCGTCGCTGTGCGTCCCCATGACCATCACCGTAGCGGCCAACGTGTCAATCCGGACCCAGGCGGAAACGGTGCCCGCATCCAAACCACCGCCCAGCCCCGTTTGCGGGTAGGCGCTGGTGGACAGTTCCACGTACTGACCGATGCCGTCCAATTCGATGGCCTGGCCAAGATTGGGAACACCGGCGACAAATCCGGGCAGCGGATTGTTCGGGTCGATGTTCTTCAGGGTGCCATCGACGTCGCCGGCGGTATCCTCGGCAGTGCCGTCAAACGGATAATACGCTAAAAGGCGATTAACGGTCAGACCCGCGGACTGACTCTCAACCGTATCGGTGAGATTGGCGACCGAACAATAATAATAGTCCTGATCCGCCGTTTCAACATTGGCTATCTGCAGTTCCGAGGTATAGGATCCGCCGCCGAGGTCGGTTACCGTCACGGTATAGTCACCGAGGGTCGTTGACCCTGCGCCTGTTTGTGACGCCAGAGGAGTTGGATTATCCACGATATACCAGGTTGTCGCTGGCGTGGACACGCTGGTGAATGAAACAACAAACGGCGCCGTTTCCGTCGGGAACGCCGCCATATCAACCGGATCACCGGTGATTTCAGGCGCTGTGAAGAGAGTGGTGAACGTCCAGACAGTTCCGGTAATAGTGGCGGCGTCGGTCGGACCGGAATCATTTATACTCTCATCCACACGCCAGTAATACACTGTACCGTACTGCAGCGCAAACGGAACGAGAGCTTCGATGGGATCGGTGAGGTCGGTTACTTCTGTCATCGAGGCTCCGAGAAAATTCGGTTCATCTTCTGCCACCAGATAAAGATAGTGCTTGGTGATATTGGCCGTCTGGCCGATATTCCAGGCCAGTTGCGTGGGCAGAGGATCCAGATCAACGGCGCCATGGGCCGGAACGGGAGTGTTCGCCCACGGAATTGTACTGCCGAACATCATATCGCCAGGCGCACGAGCAATATCGCTGAACCGCACGGCGTCAAGCAATCCTTCAAAATTATTATAAAACAAACCATTATTCGCCCGCCCTTCATTGCCGATGCAAATATTTGTGGTCACGGCGGGATCCAGATCGCTCAGCATCTGGAAGGAGCCAAGCTCCTGGGCGGTGGTGACGCCGGAATCCAGTTTGGTCCAATACAGCTTCAGATTATCCGGCGCGACGGCAGTGCCGTTATAGGTTACGGCGACATGAAACCACGTATCCACCGCGTATGCATGGTCGCCCGTGGTGGGAATGGCGGCATAATACGTTTCAATTGTCCCGGTGATTTTGGTAAATCCAAACTTCCAAACGCTGTCTTTCAACGCAATGTCAAAGTGCCACCCCCGGTGGCCGGTGCCGGCATCACCGATGATGATAGACTGATCATGCGGAAGGGACGCCAGTTCCATCGTCGGTTTGATAATCGCCTCAAACGTAAAGGCGCCATCGGCGCCGACAAATTGGGAAACCGACACGTCATTTTTGTACGCCGCGGGGCCTTCAATGGGTTCGAGACCGTCATAGGTGTTTAATGCCGTGGCGAAACCGGTCGCCGAAGCGTCCGTTATGGTCGCCCCATAGGCCAGCGCCAAATCAATCGGATCGGTTCGGACCACGTCCGTAAGATATCCGTCAAAATGATACAAATGCAGGGTGTTTTGATCGGCCGGATACGGCCCCAACACCACGGCCTGCGCCGTTGTCACCGCGTAACACATTGCTAAAACCATTAACACTTTTTTCATCGTCAGATCTCCTCAAAAAAGTCTCATTGGGTTAAGTTCTTCTCTTTCATTACATTTTTCGACAACTCAATTTGATGGCAACACAATCGAATTCGCCGGATACATGTAACCTTCATGCCAGCGGAAATTCCACAACTCTTCCAATTCATCGACGGTTTCGACATGCAGGCCTTTGAACAGCATGTTAATCTGCCTGGAATGGCGCGCGATGCAAAATCGCCACATGTGCCGGGTCCAGATGTTCATTTCCGCGGCGGCGACGTCTCCCGTCAGATTGTAAGGCGCCGGATCGCCGCCGCGAGGCCAGGCGGCGGCCCAGAGACCGTCGCCAAACAAGGGAACCTCCGCTCGCATCTGATTCCAGTTTTTGTAGATAAATTCCTCGTACCCAGACATTCTCTCATAATAATCATCATAAGTCACCCATCCGTTGATGGTATAACTGCCCAGGGTGGACATTTGAACCGTTCCTTCGGACCGATCCCATAGCCAGGGCTGATTATTCAAGCCATATTGCCCCGAATTCTGCTGGCGAACGGGATCATCGGCAAACTTTTCAACCGGCGCTGAGGGACAAAGTAATATTTCAATCGTTTCACCCCTCTCATATCGTTCACCATACTCCCCATCGCCGAGGTACTTGGCTATTTTGCCCATCCAGTACAAATTTCTTTCGATTACATTATTAACATTTCTTAAGGCAAATCGCTTGTAATCATAGTCGAATTCGTACATCTCGAAGGCAACGCCGATTTGATGCAGATGCGCTGCGCACTTCGTTTTCTGCGCCTGCGCCCGTGCCTTGCCAAGCGCTGGCAATAGAATCGACACTAACAGAGCGATAATCGAAATGACAACCAGCAATTCAATCAGGGTAAACGCCTTGCGGGTTCGAAACGGTTTCAATGTATCACCTCAAAAAAAGTAGAAGTGCGGGTTGCTACGGATGAGCAACCCGCTCTGTTCCAAATATATGCACGCTTGTGAAACGCACGCTTCATCTAAAGATACACACACGTTCTATCCGTAAACTCCATCACCTTTTACGGCGATACAGCGCCACGAGGCCTCCCAGACCCAGAATCGCCAGGGTGGCCGGCTCCGGCACAATCCGCAGATTGTCCAGCGCCACAGATGTTGTGCCGGCGCGCAAGTCGGCAAAAAAACCAACGGCATAACCAATATCGGTATTGTTAATGTCTGTATAGGTCTGTACGGTAGTCGCAACGCCCTCTTTGATATAGCCAAGGTTGAAAGAGGTGAGACTTACCCTTTCGATAAACAAAGACGGGCCAATACCCAGGGAGACTCCTGATGCGGTAGCGCCACCTAAGTTGGTGGTGCCATCGAAGCCGTAGGTTCTGATATAACTAGCTGAACTGGAAGTTCTGCTTCGAGCAACCTCCAAATAATTCTGACGTACATCACCCGTTTCAGGATCGCCTAAAGACGGCGGGGTTTTCGTGGCGGCGACGACAATACCAAAATCCCGGTTAAAAACGGGGTTGTCCATTATATCCACGAGCAACGTTTCGCCCACGCCCAGGTGATAATCATCACGCAGGAACAGTACTTGCTCTGCGCCATCAGAGGCGTCGCCTTTTGCCCTTATGAAGCCGTCTGACGATTCCATGTAGATATTCGAGACCGAACCCGCATCCAGAACCTTTGACAGGGTGTATTCCGATAGGTCCGTATCAGAGAAATCATCGATCAGGCCTATATTAGCCTGGGCCAACGTAGCCATTAAACCAACTAAAAACAATACACTAAGCTTCTTCATTTTCCTTTCTCCTATAAAATTGAGTTCACTTTAACACAAAACCAAAACACCATTTCATCCCATATTCTCATCCTCCATAAAAATACGGTCGGCTACGGATGAGCCGCCTGACTCTCTGTTTCAAAAAAGCACACACACACGTTCGACCAATAAACTTCATCATCTCTTTTACGGCGCATAACGCCTCCCAGACTCACCTGCACCCAGAGCGGGGGAGACCGATACGCCAAACATCATGTTATCAGCCCTCCGGCTAATTTTGCTGATCCGCACAGCACCGATCAATCCTTCGAAATTATAATAAGACAAGCCAAGGTTTTCTCGCCATTCATTACCAATGCAAAAATTCGTGGTCACGGCGGGAGTCAGGTCGACGGCCATCTGAAAGGAATCAAGCTCCTGGGCGGTAGCGGCGCCGGAATCCAGCCGGGTCCAATATAGTTTTAGATTATCCGCGGTATTATCCCGACCGTTATAGGTTACCGCGACATGATACCAGGATTCCGCCGTATACACATGCTCGCCTGTGGTGGGGATGGCCGTATAATATTTTACAACGGATGGAACAATGTTGGTAAATCCAAGCTGCCAAATGTTGTCTTGCAAAGCAATGTCAAAGTGCCACCCTCGGTGGCCGGTAATATCATCACCAACGATAATAAACATTTTATGCGTAAGGGACTCCAGCGGCATTGTCGGCTTGATAATCGCCTCAAATGTAAATGCGCCATCAGCGCCGACAAAACTGGAAATGGGTATGTCATTTTTATAAGCCGCGGGGCCTTCCTGGGAGGGCAGGCCGTCATAGGTGTTTAAGGCTGTGATGAAACCAACGGTCGAAGCGTTCGCCAGGATCGCCCCATTGGCCAGCGTCAGATCAATCGGATCGGTTCTGATCACATCCGTAATGCCCACGTCAAAATGGTACAAATGCAGGGTGTCTTCATCGGCCAGGAACAATCCCTGTGCCCGCCAGCGGTAATAGGGATCGCCGGCAAGGGTCTTTTGACGAATTTTAAAATCATCTTTGCGTACAAAAGCGATTTCGTTATGCGGGATTTCCCTGACGCTTTGATCGGCGGCCACCCGCCGGGCTTGTCCTTTTATTATGTTTATCCGAGGCTTGGAGGCGTTGTTGAACATATTGCGTTGCCAGCCGGCAATTAGCGCCACTTCTCCTTGGTAAACATGGATATCCGTTACTCCTGATGCGTTAACGCTGACGCCGAATTCCGTGCCCAGATCAACCACGCGGGCATTGTCGGTATTTACGGCAAAACCCACCGCTGTGCCCGAAGCCGTCACGGTAACTTTTCCTTTTTGTAGAAATATCTCTTCGGTTTTATTTATGGTGACTTCGACCGGCGCTTCGAGAATCACTTCCGCCCCGTCGGAAAAGGTCAATTCCACCAAACCCGCTTTCAGATTCAAGATTTGAGAAACAAGATCCTGGCCGACTTGATACGTTTTATCGGCATTCGCCCATTGCGCAGCTTCCATACCTGTGATCCGCGCTAACACTTCCGGCGCCTCTTGAGGATGACGTATCTGTCGATCCAGCAAAATAATCAAAAAGGCCACAACAACAATCGCCGCAATCCGTGACATACTGCGGAAAACTTCTCTTCGGCCAAAGCGGGATTTAAC
>JAFGBA010000148.1 GCA_016933395.1 Sedimentisphaerales bacterium
TAGGGCATTGCAACAAAAACAGTCCTGGATTTTTAGTGGTATATTCATTTCGCCCTTTCGTGGTCGATTTCAATCTGCCCGGTGACAATTTTGCACTTTATACTTCTCAGGGACATTCTTTTGTTTGGCGTAGCAAAACAACCATATCTCATCGACTTGGATTCGCTTGCAGGTCAGATTGCGTAGGTGTTCATCTTGATAGGCGGCACAAATACTCCCCATATCTACTAGGAGTTTGGTAACTGTATTCTTAGCCGCCCCTGTAATCTGAACGGTGGACCTGATTGAATTTCCCTCAATCAGGCAGCGTAAGACATGTTCACGTTTTTCCTTGGTCAGTCGATTTATACTGACCAATTATACAACATTATGCTTGAGCGGTCAAGTAAAACCCGAGAATAATTTAAATTTATAGAAGATTTTTAACCCGATTTCAAAATAGATTCTTCTTCGTTTGGCCTGCTGCTTCTTGGGTCTGGACGAGAATAAGGAGAACCTAGTTGATAATCCGGTCCAATATTAACACCATTTTTCTGTAACTCGCCAAGTATCTTCAAATTTTTTGCGAGTTCAGAAGGCTTTATCTTCTTGTTTTCTTTTAAAATTTTAGCAATATTTATTTTTCTAGTTTCCATAGTATTACCATCTAAAATGTTTGTATCGGCCTTTTGTATGTATCGCACCACGAGTACTTATTTTTTCCATATGATCCGATAACAAAGACCAATAGTCTCTTATTTTTTGGCTTAATCCTTTATCTTTTCCAAAATCTTCGATCTGTAGTTTTATTCTTTTGCTTCGTAATACCTGCATCGAAATACCATGTCCATGTGAATGCCAAATATCTGTTTCATTAAGCGTTTCTGCTATTTTTTTTGCCCTATCTTTTTTCATTGTCCAAGTAACAACTTTGCGTTTTGTTTTTGTTCTTTTCCAGTTTTTAAATTTATATTTTGCAAGCTATTGCTCAAGTAAATATACGGAAAGTTGTCTTGCATGTTCATATTGATATAACATAGCAGGATCAAATTTTGTGCACAAATAAGTGGTTTCGGCGGTATTTAATTCTCCTTTATTGGCTTTTTTCATTAATTCTTCAAATTTTTTCAAATAGCCCAATGCGGGCACGGAGCCACCAGTTGGTTTAGGTAATTGAGGATCAATAGGCCCAAGAATTGAGAAATAATCCATGTGTATTGCGTCGCCAGACATTACCAGAACCGTGCCAGCAGACATCGCAGAATTAGGAATATAAAACTCAACTATTCTATAGTGTGTTCTAAGTATGGATGCTATTCGTTGTGCAATTTCGATATATCCACCAGTTGTTTCTAGAAAAAAAGAAAGTTTTTTTCGCTTGGGCCTTTGTTTCTTTCGCCATTCAATTGCATCCCGAATAAATAAATCTGCGCCGCTATAAATAGGACCGGAAAACACTAAAACATCTGAATTTAAGTAATTTTCAATCTCTCCAAGACATTCATTTAATTTAAGCTCAACAAGTGCATTGGCTTCATATGCTTCAGGTTCTTTCATGTTTATATCCCCATTTATTCGTTTTTATTTTTCTTCCATCTTGCTTGGGCGGCCGTTTTTGCTATTTTGCTTCTTTCTTCGGCCGATAATTTTTTATATCTAGCTTTTCCACCTTTAAGACCGCCTAATCGTCCTAACATCACAGCGGCTATATTCTTGCCTTCTGCTTCAGCCTGCTCTACTAAGCTAAGTTCTTCATCGCCAAGAGTTTGCGCACGTGTCGCCTGCTCAACGATAGAGAGAGCCAGTTTGTTCAAATCTTGTTTTTTCTTACTTGACCGCTTAGGCATACTATAGTATATCATCGGACAGGGGAGCTAAGCAAGTTGAATCCAAACTGCCTACTATAATTACAAATTCGTATTCATTTGTCAAATAGCAAGTTATATAATTCTTATAGGAATTTATATTTCAAACGGACCCACTATCTAAACCTGGGACATTCACCTGTTTTTACTCACTACTTCTTGTAGGAACCAACGTATGGCCCTACAATAGGCCGGCGGGCCGAAATTCGGAGGTTTATGATGCGTTCACTGGCGGCTATACTCACGTTTTTAACGGTCGTGCTGGGAATATACCTGGTGATGCACGGTTATGTCCTCGCCCGGCTGGCCGGCTGGCTGAGCATCCGCCGCGGGGTATGGTTCTGGCTGGTGGTGATTGTGCTGGTGGGATCGCTGCCGGGGGCGATGGCCCTGGAACGCCATTTCGAGAATCAATTTACTGCCGCCATTCGCTTTTTGACCCTCCAATGGTTCGGCGTCATCTGGATCGCCTTGTGGTGTGTGCTGCTGATGGAAATCATCCGTCCGCTGCTGCACCTGCCAAATCCCACCGCGGCCCGTCTGGCAATTTTCGCCACGGCCGTGCTGGTCATCTTCGCTGCCGTGCATGCCCGCAAGCTTCATACGCGCGTACTTACCGTCGATGCTCCCGTCCGGATGGATATTGCCCACCTCAGCGATATCCACCTTGGCAGCGTCAGCCCCGATACCCTTGCCGATATTATCGCCCGCACCAACCAACTCCGACCGGATGTGGTAATAATTACCGGCGATCTGATAGACAGTTCGTCACCGAAAATACTCGACCAACTGCTCCAACTGGACAAATTCGATGCCCCGGTTTTCGTCAGCTTCGGCAACCATGAAAAGTACGTCGGCGAAGAAGCCGTGGCTCAGGCGTTGGCTGGCACACATGTTCACGTGCTGCGTAATGAAAAAAGGTTTTTTCAGGGTGTTTTCCTTATTGGCCTGGACGACAGTAACCGCGCATCGTTTGTCACCCAACAACTCGACGAACTCCACGTCGATCCGCGACGTTTCAACGTGTTGCTCTTTCATCGGCCGACAGGACTGGATGAGGCTGCGGCCGCCGGAGTGAACCTGGTCCTCTCCGGCCACACCCATCGCGGCCAGATCTTCCCCTTCACCCTGTTCATCCGCCTGATGTTCCCCGACGACCAACCCGTCGTCACCCGCAACGGTACAACCATGAACGTTTCCTCCGGCACCGGCCTCTGGGGCCCCCGCATGCGCCTGGGCACCACCCGTGAAATTACCCTCATCCGCCTGCGATCCGAGACCAGAGAACAACATAACAACCCATAACCCATTGAGAATTCGAGTGTTAGCTTGTTTTTCGCTTTACTAAAGGCCAAGATTGTCTCATAGTTAAGGCGACAAAATGGAAACGCTAACTCCAAAAAGGCGTCGTTTTTGGAGTTAGCGATGCCATTTTTCCTTACTTTCAAGTTCCATAACAAGGAAGAAGACATGCCAAACCATAGTAAATTAATACCATTTAATCAGTTATTGGCAGTAATTTTTTTCGTCGCGGCGGCTGGCGCGGCTGAACCGACCGAGGTGACGGAGGCCAAGGCCAAGCAATGGGAGGCGATATCCGTGGGTCCCTTTGCCGATTCCATCCACCATGCCACGATGAGCAACGAAAAGAAGAAGGTTCCTGACCCGCAATACACCCCTGTACAGATTGTCCACATCGCCGAGAACCTTCTGGCCTGGCAGAACCCTGACGGCGGCTGGCCCAAAAACAAAAACTGGTTGAAGATTTTATCCGCCGACGAACTTGCCCAACTCCCCGCCGCCACCGGCAAGGCCTCGGCAGGGCATAGCACGTTTGACAACAGTAATACCTGGACGCAGATAGAATATCTAGCCCGCGTTCACCAGCAAACGCACCTGAAACGCTACGCCGACGCTGCCCTTAAGGCCATCGAGTACACCCTGACTGAGCACCGGGATTCGGGCGGCTGGCGCGGGTCGGACGTGGATGCCATTACTTTTAATGACGGTGTGATGGCAGGCATACTGAGGATATTCAAAGCCATCATCGAAGACCGAGAGTTGTATCCCTTCGTGGATGAACCTCTGCGGAAACAGGTCAGGAAAGCCTATGATCGAGGTCTGGAATGCATCCTCAAGTGCCAGATTCGCGTCAATGGCCGTTTGACGGCCTGGTGCCAGCAGCACGACCACAAAACCTTCGCCCCCGTCTGGGCCAGAACCTTTGAGCCGCCGTCCATCGTGTCGGCCGAAAGTGTCGGCGTCGTGCGTTTGTTGATGTCCATTGACAATCCTTCGCCGGAGATTATCGCGTCCATCCAGGCGGCCGTGGCGTGGTTCGATCACGTTAAAATCCACGGTATCCGCATCGAGAATATCAAGGCCGAACCCATACAATTCAATTACCACTGGTCCGACACCGATCGTGTAGAGGTCAAGGATCCCCAGGCCCCGCCCATCTGGACCCGCTATTATGACCTGAAAACGGAAAAACCCATTTTCTGCACCCGCCAACGAAAAATCACCGAGAAGTACACCGACCTCAGCCGCGAACGACGCACCGGCTACAGTTGGTACGGCTACTATCCCGCCAAGCTCCTGGAAAAAGACTACCCCGTCTGGCAACAAAAGTGGGCTCCGCAACATAATGTCCTAAGTGGCGACTGAACCAGAACTTGCATTCAACGAGTTGCTTCACTTATACTCAGCGCATGAAAAAGGCCCGTGTCTAGCACGGGCCCTGAGAGACGTACTATTATTATATCGATAGTACGCGTTTTAGTATTCGCACAACTCCGGCGT
The DNA here is from genome assembly GCA_016933395.1 of Sedimentisphaerales bacterium. Classification (GTDB taxonomy): domain Bacteria; phylum Planctomycetota; class Phycisphaerae; order Sedimentisphaerales; family SM23-30; genus JAFGBA01. The sequence goes on from JAFGBA010000148.1 coordinate 4,647, forward strand.
TGGAGCATTACAACTCAACCACGAAGCAGCAACGTTAGCCAAATCATCCATGTCAACCTTACAATCGCCGTTGGTGTCGCCGGCGGGAGGATTCTCGCAGGGAACCAAGCCCGTAACGTCGGCATAAAGCTTGAGGATATCGGCGTCGCTAAGTGCGTAGTTGTACAGACGAATATCGTCTATCAACGCATCGATGCCATAATTATTATTGGTGGGATCGCGCCAGGTTTCCTGCCCAACGTAGAACTGGTTACCGTTTTGACGCAATGGATAATTTCGAGCCCAGCTTTGGTCTTCCGCGGCCAATTGGCCATCGTAATAGATGCGGGCTTTTTGGGTATCGTACGTCAAAACGATATGGAGCCACCTTGGGTTGCCGGCGATACCGGTCCACATCCATGGGGCCCACATGGCATCCAGCCATTCCTCATCGCCGTCAGGATTATGGATAGCCCAACGCATAATAAATTGATGGCCTTCACAACCGAGCCAGAAATCGCTTTCCAGCCAATCCACAACGGTCTTTCCACACAGAGCAGCCCACCAGCGTCCGGGATTATATACCTTGGTCCACATGGATAAGCCAAAGTGGCCATTGTCGGTCAGAGGCACATCGCCCATCACCATACGGTCATCACCGTCGCAGCGCAAGGCGTGCGTGCCCACCATGGCGTCGGTTTCATACGCTTCCGCCCCGGCATTCATAACACCATCAAAACCGCTGCCGTAATATTCCACCGCAGTATTATCAAACGTCCAGCGGTACTGTTCCGTACCGGCGGCCAGTTGCGCAGCGTCTGACAGAACCCAACCCTGAACGTTAGACACCTGGCAATAGTAGTAGGTATTGTTGTCGGTGGTTTCCACGTCGATGATGGTTAATTCATTGGTGTCAGAGCCGCTGTAGTCCGCTCCATCTTCCAATTCAATATCATCTCCGGAAACAAGGATATTCGGATCTCTAAACCACTGATACATTAGATCACCTGAGATGGGATTTGTAGCCTGCACCGTATATACCGCGTCCAGCCCCTGACCGGCTGCTATGCTCACCATGTCCGGCTGGTCTGTAATAATCGGCACAATCAGCTCGGTTGAAAACCTCCAAATCGTCCCGGTAATTGTGCCAGTAGTTACGTGAGTATCAACCCGCCAATAGTAGGTTTTATTGCCTTCCAGAGTAGGATCATAAGAAGTGACACTCGGTCCTAACGTGGTGGCATTTAACTTGGCCATATTCTGGAAATCCGTCCCCAGATACACATCCTGACCGGTAATATTGGGATTAGTGACACCCGGATTGTTGGGGTCTTCCGCCAACGTCCAGGATAACAACGCCCCCACGCTGACATCGGCGGCTTCGCGATTCGGACTGGGATTGTGAGCGCCGAGCTTTTCATTGACTACGTAAATGTCGTCCACATTCGTGCGTCCATAAACACCGGTGCCGGTATCCAGCGCTTCCAATGTCACACGTAACGGAACGGCGCCGGTGGCCGTCCAAGTGACTTCGGCAAACAAGGCGGGTGTTGGGTATACGCCTACCATACCGAGAATATCGGCATTGCCAATCGAAGCCAGATCCACCGGGGCGCCTGGATTCGTGGCATCTTTTAAGCTAACTTTGATCTGAGTGATCGGATCAGTGGCAGTATGCGACTGAACTGTCAATTGACATACGTAAAACCCTGTGCTTACCGTGGTACCCAGATCCTGATACAGTACACCCGGCGGATCCGACCAGTCGTTTTCCGCCAGACACAGCCAGGCTTCACCAGTACCGACATCTTCCGGCACCACGCCCCAGATAAGTTCCTTGAGCAAGTGGGCACTGTGACCGGCCAAATCATGACTACTGTCCAAGGTCCAGTTCGTAATTTGTTGAACAGCGCTGCCATCGTCGGTCATTGACAGTAAGTAACCCGTGTAAAGAGCGTTATCCGCTTCAAAAGAAGGATTTTGCACCGATCCGATTTCCGCCTTTACCGAATCACAGCAGAGTAATCCAGCTCCGACCGCCAAACACATTATCAACCATATACTAATTTTCTTATTCATGTTTATCTCCTTGTTTATCATTATGGACAAAGTTTTTAATAGCTGCATAACGCCGTGGTTGGAGCGTTGCAATCCAGCCAGCTTGCCGCGACATTGGCGAAATCGTCCAGATCGACATTACAATCGCCATTGGTGTCGCCGGCCGGCGGATTATCACAGGGGACAATGCCGGTTACGTTGGCGTAAACTTTCATAACATCAGCCGCGCTGAGGGCGTAATTGTACAGGCGAATGTCGTCTATCAAAGCATCAAGCCCATACGTACCGGTGGTCCCGGCGTGCCACGGTGTTTGGCCGACATAAAATTGATTACCGTTTTGACGCAATGGGTAATTGCGCACCCCGGGATCCGATTTGGCCAATTTGCCGTCGAAATAGATGCGGGCTTTCTGGGTGTCAAAGGTGCATACGATGTGAATCCAGCGGGGATTCCCCGGCGTTCCCTGCCACATCCAGTCGCCCCAATAAGCATCAAGGGCTTCTTCACTCGTGGTATCGGGATTATGGATACCCCATCGCATAGTATACTGGTCACCTTCATTACCGAACCAGAAGTCGCCATCCAGCCAGTCAGTAATGCCTTTGCCACATAGCGCCGCCCACGAACGCTCAGGATTATATATCTTGGTCCACAACGAAACACTAAAGTGACCGTTATCGGTCAAAGGCACATCCCCCATCACCATCATGTCATTGCCGTCGCAACGCAAGGCATGGGTGCCCACGGCTGCGTTTGTTTCATAGACAGCGGCGCCAAACGCCATGGTTCCATTGAATCCGCTGCCGCCTTCTTCATTGGCATGGTTATCAAAGGTCCAGCGATATTGTTCCGAACCCGCTGCCAGTTGCGCTGAATCCGAAAGTACAGATCCCTGGATGTTGGACACCTGGCAGTAAAAATAGGTGTCATTATCGGCTGTTTCCACGTCGATGACGGTTAGCTCATTCGTATCGACGCCGCTGTATTTTGCTCCATTTGTCAGCTCGATATCGTCACCGGGAGTATCCACATTTGGATCTTCCGAGGAAAACCACTGGTAATCCAAATCACCGGCGACCGGATTGGTAGCCTGTATCGTGAAGATCGCATCATACCCCTGGTCAGCCGCGATACTTACCATATCCGGCTGGTCCGTAATAACCGGCAGAATGACTTCCGTGGCAAACATCCAGATCGTCCCGGTAATTGTGCCGCCGGTGGTATGAGTATCAACCCGCCAATAGTAAATGGAGTTGCCGTTCAGGGTAGGATCAAACGAGGTCACGCCCGGCCCCAACGTGGTGGGGTTTAACTTGGTCATGTTCTGGAAGTCAGTCCCCAAATAAATATCCTGGCCGGTGATATCGGGATTGGTTACACCCGGATTGGCCGGATCTTCCGCCAGTGTCCAGGACAGCAAAGCACTCACACTTACATCAACCGCTTTGCGGCCCGGACTGGGATTATGTGCCCCCAATAGTTCATTCACCACTTGAATATCGTCAAAATTCAGTCGCCGTGTGTCATCATACACCCGTAGCGATTCAATCTGAATACGTAACGGGGTTGCCGCACTCGCCTGCCAGCCCACCTCACCAAGCACCGGAAAAGAACTTGCTGTGGCATCAAGAGCGTTGGGAATAATCCAGGCGACATCCGCGTTATCCGCGGAGGCCAACTCGGCATTTGTGCTCGAGTTACGAAAGCTGATTAAAAATTCAGGGATGGGGACATTGTTAAGATGAGGTTGAACAATCATTTGAGCAACGTAAAAACCCGTCGCCGTGGTCGTTCCCAAATCCTGATACATCCCGCCGCTGGTATCGCTGCCGCCGGAATCCTCCGATACCAGTAACCAGTACACATCGTTGGCGCCCGGTCCGGTGTCTTCTGGAATTTCCCAACAGAATTCATGGCCGAGACCTGCCCCGTAGGTATAACCAAAAGCCGTCCAGTAGGAACAAGTGGGCACATAGCAATCGCCATCGCCGTCCGCTTCAAAATCGCCGTTGTTTACCGACGAGATTTCAGCATTAACCATATTACCCAAAAACAATATTGCAACGAGCACTGAGAACCATTTAACGTGTCCTCTCTTCATTTTGTATCTCCTTGTTAACAAAACCAAATGTTCCTCTACATATACCACATCAGTTTACTCACACGTCATGCCATAGATGTCCTCCGTTTCAGATGTTTTGCTTTCCGTAAATAAAGACGTACTATCTCCACATTTTGTGAAGCGACCAGTGCTTTGCCGCTTACTTGTATATTCGGTGATAGACAATCTCTCGGAGAATCGACCCGCCCAGAAACCCATCACTTATCACAAGCCGTGAGTTACGAGAAAGCAACCTTCAAAGTAAGAGTTGTTAAAACCGCGGAAGATTGCTCAAAGTCTCTTTCTCCTGAGCAAGCACTTGCTATATATGCACTTATCGGTTCTCCGTGCCTATATATTGAACGTGATTATCATTATGGCGATATTAATTGGAAAGCGGCTACTCACATTATGCCGATAGTGGAAAGGGCTAAAAATAGATAATAGTGACGGATTGTTGTATAATAATCACCATATTTTTTAGCGAATACAAGAGGCTTGTATCAATTTCTTATTCTGTAATTAGTTATGTTTAATATAGTGAATTTCATTTTTAATTTTTCTTTTGTAATTTTTGTGGATAATAATAAAAAAAATTCTCGATTACTTTATTTTCCCCGTCGATGTAATTATAATACTCCCCAAAAACTGGACCACTGATTAAGGTGGATTTGTCGCCTGGATCGATAAGAGAACCAGGAGACAATCAGATGA
>JAFGBA010000149.1 GCA_016933395.1 Sedimentisphaerales bacterium
ATAGGCTGGTGTCCACAAAGCGATAAATCCTTATTTCTTAATGCTTTAGCCTCAATCAACCTTAAAAACGACCAACTTTTTCTGAGTTGAACCGGAAAATATGAAGTATAAATTCGACCCTCGTTTTTTATATCCTCTTCATGGACAGTATGTTACAGAAAACCGATAAACCCCGGAGCCAATCCCTAAAACCACCTCGCCGGGCGTGTCCGCCTGGAGGGTAATTTCAGGATATTGATCGAGTGTTTTCCCCGATTCTCGAATTACATCATTATCGGCTACGGGTAAAACTACGCGCGCCTGAGTGTTTACCGGGACCGTAACGTTAAGAGTCAGTATATTATCAATGCGTGTCCAATGGCTTTCAATCATACCGTGTATGGAATTGTAGGATGCCTTTACCCAGGTCAAGTCACCAACGATTTCGGGCTTAATAATAAATCGCTTGAAGCCCGGTCCGGCGGGATCGGGGCGGATGCCCGCCAACGCTCGATAGAACCAGGCATCCACGCTGGCGAAAGCGGGATGGTTTCGCGAAGCCAGGCCGGACCACCACTCCCAAACCGTGGTTGCATCATTCTTGAGCATGTGACCCCAGCCGGGATAATCTTCCTGCGTGGCCATGGTATAGGCCAATTCGCTATCGCCCTGTTCGGTTAATTGGTAAAACATAAAAAGCGTGCCGACGATGCCGGAGCTGACGTGATTGTTTCGGACCTCGGTGATGTTATGGCGGAGTTGCTCTTCCAACAGTGTGCGTTTATCAGGTTCAACGACGCCCAGATACAAGGCCAGGGCCGGACCGGTTTGGCTGTCCTCGACTTTGAGGCCGGCTTGGGGGTCCAGGAATCTCTGGTTGAACGCCTCTCGAACGGATTGGGCGAGTTTGTCATAATGTTCAGCGTCTTCCTGATAACCCAGAATTGTCGCGGCGTCAGAGATTATTTTAGCGTACCAGGCGTAGGCGGCGGTGTTGGACAAAGGCGGCGGCGTGCGGATGGGATTGGCGCGAGGGCCCTCTTCGAGCCAGTCGCCCAGGCCGAAATTGATGCAGTTATCTTTGGCTCGTGAGGTAAGATAATTAACGTAGAGTTTCATCGCCGGATACGCTTCTGCAAGCAGGCGCCGGTCGCCGTAGTATTGGTAAAGCTTCCACGGCGTACGCACCATCGCTCCGGACCACCACGGACCGGAGGCCCAGGAGGGAGCATCTCCGGGCAGGCTGACGCCCCAATCCGGATCGGGCGCGATGGCGGCGACGTAGCCGCTGGATTCCTGCGTGCCGACCATATCGCGGAACCACTTGGTATAAAATGTGGCCATGTTCATGTTATAGATGGCCGTTTCCTGGGCCACGCAACCATCCTGCATCCAGCCGAGTTTTTCACGATGGGGGCAATCGGTGGGAATGCTGTGGATGTTGGAGTGCACGGTTCGCAGGCATATTTCGTGTTCGCGGTTAATAAGGTCGTTGGAACAGGCGAAGGTTCCGGCCGGTTCCGGATCGGTGTGAACAAAACGGCCGGTAACGGCGTCCGGTGACGGCGGTTCATCCAGGCCTTCGATCTGGACGTAGCGAAATCCGTGATAGGTGAAGCGGGGTTCAAAAACGTCTTCGCCGCCGGAACACAAGAAGATGTCACGCTGGAAGGGGCCGTACGTAAATTGACGGTTGGTATTCATTAACGTTCCGTCGGGATTAAGCTGTTCGTTATAATGCAGGGTCAGCATTTGACCGGGCCGGCCTTTGATTTTTAACTGCACCCAACCCGTCATGTTGATGCCCATGTCCACGATATACACATTGGGTTTGGGTTCGGTGATGGCGACGGGACGAAGGGACTGGGTTACGCGGATAGGCGGCTGGTCCTGAGAGACCAGTTTTCCGGCCGGAGGGGCAATCAATTTTACGGTTTTCCAGGCAACATCGTCAAAATTGAGGCGGTTCCAGCCCGGTTGAATTTGACGGGCGTCAATGATTTCTCCGGCTCGAACGCAGTTAACCAGAATCTCACTGGGCGAGAATTTCCAGGTTTCATCGGAAATGATACGGGTGCGTTCCCCGTTTGAATATTCGACGTCTATTTCCAGACGTAGCTTGGGGGCGTCGGTCCAGGGGGCGCGATAAAAATCCCAAATTTCACCTGTCGGAACGCTATGCCAGCCATTGCCGAGGATAACGCCAACGGCATTCTTGCCCTGGCGAAGCTGAGGGGTGACGTCATAGGTTATGTATTGCACCCGTTGCCGAAAATCGGTAAAGCCCGGATCCAGCACATGGTCGCCGATTTTTTCGCCGTTGAGGTACAATTCATAATAACCCAGCCCGCAGATGGTCGCGGTGGCGCGAGCGATATCCGGTTTAAGCGTCGCTTCCTTGCGCAACAAAATCGCCGTGTAAGGTGTGGGCGCCAGATTATAGGGTACGCTTTCATCAAGAAGATTGCGATAGTCTGTCAGGGCCTGCAGGTTCCAATCTTGATTGTTGATGGTGTCCAAGGCGCTAACGGGTTTATTCAGAGCAAGATTCTGGCCGTCGACGATCACTTCCACTGCCCCCAGGGCAAAACAGTAAAAGGGCTTTTCGGCCGTGTCGCGGTTCGGCAGCCGCGTAACGGTGACGCGAACGTAGCGGCCTCTTGTCGCGTCGATAGGGAATGCCTGAGGCGCGTAGGAAACCGGGCCGTAATCACTTTGGGTGCAATCGGCCACGGTTCGAGAGGTGGTAAAAGCCGCATCATCCGCCACCTCAATGCGAAAACGCACGGGAAAACAAAATATCTCGGGATCATAAAAGCAGCGGGACGCGGCGGCGGGATGCAGACGGATTTGTTCGATGTCGGCGGTTTGCTCAAGATCGACCTGCACCCATTTATCGGTATCGGCGGTTGGCGCGGGTTCGCTGTGGTAGCCGTTGTATTTGCAGGAGGGATAACACCAGTCGTTATCGGCCGCAATCCAGCGGCTGCGCCAATCCTGGGATCTAAGGATGCCCATCGACCAGAAGGCTGTCTCGCTCCATTTGGAAAGTTGATTGTCACGGTCCCACACCCGCACGCGCCAGTAGCAATGCTGTCGGGAGACGAGTGGCTTGCCATCATATTCGACGTGAACCGACTGGTCGGATATTACCTTGCCGCTATCCCATAAGTCGGGTTTATCCTGTTGTAAGGAATCCGGCGTAGTGGCAACCTGAACTTGATAGGCGGTTTGATATTCCCCGCGCCGTTCAGCCGTAAACTGCCAGCTTAACCGCGGCCGTAAAGCATCAATTCCCAACGGATTGACACGATATTCACAGCGTAAATTTATAGGATTCATTGCTGCGGCAGAGGTTAAATTTAACATCATCGTCGTTAGTAAGGAAAAGAAAGTCGTTCTTTGCATGGAAATACTTTATACTCTAATATTGAATGTGTTCACTGGGTTTTGTGAATAATGGGGTATGGTATCCGGCATTACTATAAATATTATTTCATCTATAATTGCCTTTTTGCCGCCTTAAAAATGGTTTGCTCAATATCATCTGAAGATGGAACGGCGGCTTGTTCCAATCGTTTGGATACCGGATTGGGGATGTCCCTTCCCGCCAGAGTAATGATCGGACCATCCATATCATCAAAAAACGCCGTTTGGCAATGCTCCGCGATTTTTTGGGCAAGAGAAAGGCTGCGGGGGGCCTGTTCTACCATTACCAAAATATGGGTTTTGGCCAAAGAGCAGCCGATTGTCTCATAGTCAATATCCAACGGGCTAATGGTGCGCAGATCAATTAATTCGACGTCAACTCCCCGGGATTGGAGATTTTCAGCGGCTATTTGGCAGACGTTTAACATTCTGCCATAACTAAGTACAGTGACATTGCTTCCCGTCCGGACGATCTTTGCCTTTCCCAAGGGAATGAAATAATCCAGATTATTTTCGGGAACTTCAAATTTAACCGGGTAAAGTTCATGATGCTCTATAATCAAAACAGGATTGTTGCTGGTCATGGCGGAATTAAAAAGCCCGATATAATCGAACGCATTCGAAGGCGCAACTATAGTCCAGCCGCTAAAAAGCGAAAACAGGCCCACCGGATCCAGCGAATGCTGGCCTCCATAGCCGCAACCAATGGCAATACGAGTTCTAACAACTACCGGCATTTGCACGGTATCGCCATACATGTGACGAAGTTTACCCACCTGATTAAATAGTTGATCAGCGGCGACCAGAGCGAAATCGGGGAACATAATCTCCACTATGGGACGAAGACCGCTCATTGCGGCGCCACCGGCAAGCCCGACAAATCCAGCCTCGGAAATCGGCGTATTCAGGACTCGGTCAGGAAATTGAGCCGGCAGCCCTTTGGTTGCGCTATATGGACCGCCGCCAAAATTGGCGATTTCTTCACCTACGACAAACACTCGGCCATCTTTTTGTAGCCATCGTCCGGTTACTGCAGCAATAGCCTCCACATAAGTTTGTTGAGTAAATTGCGAAAAGTCCTCTTTTTCACTAAAGACGATACCGGCAAACTCCTCACCATCACTCCGTAATCCAATCTCAAGCGTGGCGTCTTCAGGCCAGAGATGTTCTTGAACCTGAAGTTTGTTATTGTTGAAAGTTGTACAAAAATGTAAAGCGGCCTGAACCCCCTCAATCGCTTTTTGCTTTAACTGCTCGATTTGGGAGCCGGAAAGCAATTTCAACTCCATGAGTTTTTGAGGAAACATCACCACGGGATCGAGGCATTGCCAGTTGGCTTCTTCATCTTTACCTCGATAATTATAACTGCTGCCGGGAATAGGGCCGGCATGATGAAAAAAGCGATAACACTTGGCTTCTATCAGTGTTGCGCCATGTCCCGTGCGAGCCGTTTGAATTGCTTTCTCCATGCCCAAACGCACTGAGACTGGATCCATACCGTCCACGATAAGCCCTTCAATGCCATACGCAATCGCTTTAATCGCCAGATCACTCGTTGCGGTGGCATTTGCGATGGAGGTGGCTACGGCATAGAGATTATTTTCCACAAAGTAGATTACAGGCAATTTCCATATCCCGGCCAGATTCAACGCTTCATGGAAAGCGCCCTGATTAACCGCTCCATCACCCAGAAAGCAAACCACCACATCATTACTTTTATTGTATTTTGCGGCGAACGCCGCACCTGTTGCAAGGGGGATGCCGCCGGCGACGATGGCATTGGTTCCGATAACGCCTATCTTTTCATTACGCAGGTGCATTGAACCGCCGCGGCCGCCGCAACAGCCGATGGCAAGACCCATGATTTCGCCCATCAAAGTGGTAATTTCGGACTGGAGGAGTTTGGTAACGTCGTCTGTGAGTACGTTGAAACCCTGGGCCGCAAAATAATCCACTGTTTTAGACAAATAATGATGATGAGCGCGATGCGTAGAGGTTATTTTATCTGAGGCCAGCAAGGTTGACATGACACCGGCGGCACAAGCTTCATGGCCGATACTGGTGTGCACGGGACCATGGACGCATCCTTCAGCGAATAATTTCAGCAGTGTTTGTTCAAATTCGCGAATGAGGAAGAGTTCGAAGGCGATATTCGCCAATATTTTCGGTGAAAGTTGCTGATAATCAGCGTCATCCGCGAAAATTTTATCCAAATTAAAGTTTAGGGGAACGTGTTTACTTCTCATGGTTCTATCTATACTTGATATATGCCACCTTATGCTCGGTAAAGAACTCCACACCACTGTCGCCGGCTTCCGGAAGTCCACAACCAGACTGTTTGACTCCGCCAAAACTCAATTGAGGCTCCTTAAACGCGGTCGGCATATTAACATGGGTGAGGCCGACATCCGTTTTTTCCACGAAGGTTAGAGCTTTGCCCAGATCCTTGGTGAATATAGACGAGGACAGGCCGAATTTGACCTGGTTGGCGATTTGCACCGCCTGATCAAAATCCCTGACCTTGATAACCGATAGCACCGGGCCGAATATTTCCTCTTGAGCGATAAACATATCCGGTGTTACTTCGGTAAAAATCGTCGGCTCTATGAAGCAGCCCCTGGCCAATTCACCTTCTTTTATCTGCCGTCCGCCAATAATCAACTTCGCTCCCTGTGCTTTACCTTTCTGGATGCTATCGAGAATACCGGCAAGTTGGCTTTTGCCACAAACCGGCCCCATGGTCGCCTGAGGATCGGTTCCCCTGCCCACGGAGATCTTTTTGACCCGCTCCAATACCAAAGTCAGAAACTCATCATAAATATTTTCTTCCACAATCGTCCGGCTGGTTGACGTACACCATTGCCCGGCGCAAGCATAAGCAGCGAGTACTGCGGCATTGGCTGCTTCTTCCAGATCGGCGTCGGCCAGGACGACCAATGGATTTTTTCCTCCCATCTCGAGCTGGGTTCGCGTCATATGTATTGCGGCTGCCTTGTGAATTCCCATACCGACATCCGTCGAACCGGTAAAGGTAATCGCCTTGATTGCCGGATTTTCCACCAGTGCCTGGCCAATCACGGCGCCGCTTCCGGTGAGGAAATTCAACACCCCGGCGGGCAAACCCGCCTGATCGAACAACTTGACAAATTCAGCTCCAACACCGGGTGTCAGGTTGGCCGGTTTTAAGATGCAGGTGTTACCTGTCATTAAGGCGGGTGTGATTTTTCGGGCGGGAACGTTAAAGGGGAAATTCCACGGTGAGATGACGGCAACGACTCCTAAAGGCGCCCGGATGCCGAAAGCCAGTATGCCGTCACGTTCCGACGGCATGATGCGGCCTCCCATACGGAGGCCTTCGTTGATCTGGAAATCCATTTCCTTGATGGCCGAGACAATCTCTGCTTTGGATTCGGCCAGTGTTTTACCATTTTCCGTAGTGAGAACCTCCGCAATGGTATCCAGCCTCTCTCTCATTAATGAAAGAGCTTTACGGAGGTATTCGCTGCGCTGATAAACCGTCAGTTGCCGCCAATGGATAAATGCGTTCTGAGCCGCCTGGATGGCGACCTGAACATCCTCAACGGTTGACTTGGGCCATGAACCGGTTACCTCGGTTAAATCGGCGGGATTATAATGGTCGTATTGTGCTCCCTTCGCCGAAGTAATCCATTTCCCGTTGATGTAATTTTTCCCAACCATAAACAACCTTTATATTTGAAAACCTTAGTAAAACATAACCATAGGAAGTTACTCAACCTGCGTTTCAATTGGAGCCGGCAATTACGGTGGTCTTGCCCAATCCCTCAGGTCCCATGCTTTGATATCCAGCGTCAATCGGCAAATCCGTCGCCGTGATGAATGAGGCGTCGTCGCTGAGCAAGAACAGCACCGGCCCGGCGCACTCGATAGGTTCTCCGCAGCGCTCCAGCATGTGATACTGACCCCAGATGGAATCCCATTTTTTCCGACCGCCGCCATCCATATCTGCCGCCTTGTACACTTCCCGCGTCCAGATCCAGCCAGGGCTGACACTGTTGACGCGAATGTTATATTTGGCCAGGTCCAGGGCCATGTTCTTGGTCATGGTGTTCACGGCGCCCTTGGCGGAATTGTAGGTCCAGCGGTTGGGCTGGGCCTGGAACGCCGAGATACTCGACATATTCACGATTGCCCCGCCGCCTTGTTTTTGCATATAGGGAACCACATTCTGCACCATGCGGGCATATCCAATCGGACCAACGATATAGGAACGCATCCAATCCTCCGTTGTGGCGTCCAGTCCTTTGGCGTTAAACGAAAATGCGTTGTTGACAAGGTAATCAATTTTTCCAAAAGCCTGCGCCGTGTCGGTGACGATTTTCCTGCAAAAGGCTTCTTCGGCCATGTCTCCTTTGCAGAATAGCACTTTAAAACCTGCTTTATTAAGTTCGGCGGCGGTTGTAACGCCGATATCGCTAATGCCGGTAAACGCCACCGCCGCGCCTTCCTTGCACAATTCCTCCACGATTGATCGGCCAATACCCGAAGAACCGCCCGTGACAATCACTACCTTGCCTTTAAATCGATCCTTAATCGCTTTTCGCTCTTTCATAAGCACCCTTTCAAATTATTCATCCGTGTACATGGTTCGTTAGATCAGCCTAGTTTGGCGGAAATCGCCAGAATTACAAATGCTGACAGTAAAATCAAAACACCCAAAACCATGACCATGCGGGATCTCTTACCCGTTCCTTTCCATTCACCGGTCAAGGCGCCCGAGAGATTGCCCGCCAGCACCGCACATAAAAGCATCATGGGAAAGGCGGCGTATTTACCAAAATCGCCTAATTTCCCACTGGCGATACCCATTAGGGTAATTCCGATCGGCCATGTGATTCCCATAAACAAAGCCCAGAACCAATACATGGGTTTACCGTGGGTGAAAATCAGTTTGGTTGTTTTGTTTTTTATCATCAAAATCAAGGCGTAGATAAAGTTCACCAAATAATTGCCGGTAAAGACCAGGGCCCACATGGCGTTATTGGCCGAAACGTCCGAAGCGCCAAGATTTTTAGCGCTGGTCGCAATGTCGTCGCCAAAATGCAGGGAGAAATTCACACAGGCCGAAAGCAACCCCGATAAAATGCAAAAAAGCAAACCCACTGCAAAAGGCGTGGCGTTTTTCGCTTGATCGTCTGAGGCATCGCCGGCGAGTTCCCTTTCCCGCAGTTTGCCCGCGCGCGCGATGAAAACAATACCCACGATCATCACCGCCACGGCCAGCAATAATGTCAATCCTCCGGGTTCTGTTAATTTTTCAGGTTCCTTAACGACCATGGGACCAATCGGCCCGAATACATTAATAAAGCCCATTAGCAACGACACACCCAAGGCCATTCCCACGGCAGCGATCGCCTTACCCCAGAAGATACCACCAAGTCCCCAGCCAATGCCGAACAAAAACGTCAGTAAAAGTATCTTATCGGAAACCTGTGCAAACACCTCGCTAAGATGGGGTACCGTCAAATATGCCACCGGCCAAGGCGCCAGCACCAAGGCTATTAGCGAGCCTAATCCCCAGATATTTTCCCATTTCCACCCGGGTGTACGCGTGATGCCTTGAGAAAACAGACCTTCGCACGCACCGGCCAGGATTACTAGCAGGATTCCCACGAAAAACGCGTCCACATGCACCTCCTAGCGTGTTAAAAAGCCCTTCGCTGATACTCACCCGCGATTAGCGCGCGTTATCGATACGATTCAAGGTTTTCAATCGCCATTGCTCGAATGGGTGAACCATCCCGGCCTTTAAGCTTTAAGGGAGCAGCAATAAAGAAAACTTTTTTCTTCTTGAGTTTGTTTGTATGCGCCAATCCCTCGACCACTACGATCCGTGCTCCCAGAAGAATCTGATGCACCTTTTCCCATTCCACCGGATGGACGCCTGGCGTTTCGATGCCTAACAAGGCGATCTTCTTTTTTGCCAGCCACCGGGCCAGTTCCGGACTGATCATCGGTCCATCAGAAAAATACTCTTTTTTAGGAAAACGCCGCCACCAGTTGGTGCGCAGGATAAGACGAGCATTCTCATTGACGCGCGATTTATAGGGCTGAAAATCCTTAACCGTCAACGAATGCCTGGGCGAAACACCGGTAAAATCCAGAACCTCGGCAGGCCCGACACATTTACCCAGATCCAGCTTGTCAACCGTTATACCGTCATTGAAAAAATGGAAAGGTGCGTCCAGATGGGTGCCGTGATGCGTACTGATAATCAGTTGCGTGATATTGTACTTCATGGACTCAAGGGTGTGATGCGCGATAACCGCGCACTTGGGATCCAGCGGCATCGTCGGTGCACCATGATAGACCGGCAAAGTCATATCTATGATCTTGCCCATCGTTTCATCCTTCTGCCTTTTCCAGATCAGTTTTCGCCATCTTGAGGTGCCGGGACATCGCCTCGGCGGCCCCTTCGGCGTCACGGGTCTTGATAGCCTTCAAGATACGTTCATGTCCCAGAATGGCGCGATTGACGCCGTCAGCTTTCATCGTTTGTTTCCGGGTTTCACGCAGCAACTGGGACAGCGGGGCCAGCATAACTTCGAAAACAATATTACGACTCGCCTTAATCAGAATATCGTGAAACTGTAAATCTATTTCAGCGCAACGCGACAAAGCGGTTTTGTGCTTTTTCAACTCCGCCAGATTGTCTTCGAGCATTTTTATCTCAACATCATCCGCCCGTTGGGCGGCAAACCGGGCAATCTGGCATTCCAGGCACTCGCGCGCCTCGATCAGATCCATATGCGACGTGGAAGAACGCTCAAGGGCAACTCCCATAATCTCCGCCACCGCCTCAGGTGAAGAGTCGGCTACCTGCGGGCGTTTACCGCGGCTGACCGTAATCAGTCCGTGCGATTTGGCCACTTGTAACGCCTCGCGCAGGCTAAAGCGGCTAACCCCCAGTTGCGCCGACAAAGTCCGTTCGGCGGGCAGCAACGAGCCTGGCTTGAGCCCGCCTTCAATAATCATTTTTTTTAGGGAATTGACAATTAACTCGATTTTGTTTTGATTCTGGATGGGCGTAATTTTAGGGGTTGTATTTTCCATAAC
>JAFGBA010000150.1 GCA_016933395.1 Sedimentisphaerales bacterium
CGAACCTTACCCGTGTCGCGGATTTGCTCGAAGGCTTTATGCACCACGCTGCGCATATCATCCTTGTGGTATTCATTGGGGCCGAAAACGTTGAAATACTTTAAACCGGCGATTTTATCCAGCCAGCCGCGTTGCCGGGCCCAGAGGTCAAAGAGGTGCTTGCTGAAGCCGTATCCGTTGAGTGGTCGCAAGGCGGAAAGGTGTTGAAGATCGTCGGAAAATCCCTGCGAACCATCCCCGTAGGTCGCCGCCGAGGAGGCATAGACCAGCCGCACATTACGCGACAGGCACCACTGAGCCAACCGCAGCGTGTAGCGGGTGTTATTTTCCATCAGGAAGTGCATGTTTTGTTCGGTGGTTGATGAACAGGCTCCCATATGCAGGATGCCTTCCAAGGAACTTCCGAAAACACCTTCTTCCAACCGGGTGATAAATTCATTGCGGTCCAGATAGTCTCGGAAGCGAAGTTTGACCAGGTTCTTCCATTTTTCGTCCTCACCCAGGGCGTCCACCACGAGAATATCTTCCCGCCCCCGCTGATTTAGCGCCCAGACGAGAACGCTGCCAATGAATCCAGCCCCGCCGGTCACGACAATCATTAAATCACCTCATAATTTAGGAAAATGGTATCTTGATTGCGGCAATCATAAAAGAAAAAGGCATTATGATAAATGAAAAAGGAATTATGCAGATTTAAGGGCGAAATAGCCGTGGCCGATCATATCGAAGACGTTTTCTTCCGCGATTTTCAGGTCCGCCTGGCGGAAGATGTCGCGCCATTGTTGGGCGGAACCGATCTGTTGGCGGCTAAGCTGATGGAAGAGGTGGTGTTCCAGGCTGGCGGTCGGGTGCCGGCGCAGCCAGACGGGATTTTGCAGGCAGAATTCCCCGATGACGAACATGGCATTAGGCCAACGTCTTTGGAGCGTTTTTAGAAGGGCGACGATTCTTTCAGATTCCTGCAAATATTCATGGAAGGTGTCACAGGCTGTGATACAGTCGAAGTCTGGAAGGTTATCGGGTAGGTTTTCCAGGGTGAACATATCCGCTTGACTGCACGACAACCGGCCGTTGAAGTCCTGTTTGGCCAATTGCTGATGATTGAAGGCAATCATGTCGGGATCGAAGTCAATGCCGTGACAGCGGATGTTATCATTCATTCGGCACAAGCCTATCGGCAGCGCCATATCACCGCAGCCCAGGTCCAGCACCCCGCGCCGGCCATGATCCAACACCATCCGCCGCATTATCGGATAGGGCAACTGTTCGCATAAACGTCCGGAACCTACGCCTACCCAGGTAATCCGCCGACGGATGTCGCGCCCGAATACCTTTTCACCCGTGAGTAGCGCTTCCAAATTTGCAAAACAGGGTTCATAGGCATAAGTCAGCTCGAACAAGCCTCGCGGTTCCGCCGCCAACACCCGCCCGGAATCGGTAAGTGAAAATACATCGCCATCAAGCGAAATCAGGCCGATGCCATCGAGGTACTCCAAAACGGCGTCAAGGATGTCGGGTCGCCAGCCTTTGTTCTTTATCAATTCCTTTATGGAGATGGAACCTGCTTGCTCCAGTCGATCAATAACACCGTTGACATCCAGAATCCACCAACACGTTGTGGCGGCATAACCCCGGATGTATTTTAGCCCTTCCTCGTGATGTTTTTTCATCGCCGCCGCCCGGCGCAGGCCCAACAGGCGAATAATTTTTATCATTTGTTTCAACATGAATATTTCACCAGGGAATATATTTAAGGAACAATGGCGTATAGAGTTCGTATCCCCAGATATTATACCACGCCGCCCAAAAACTTAAGATGCTCGCCGTGATAAAGATGTATTTTGCCCAGCGGCGCAGGTAAATCGCCACCAGCAGCGCCGCTGTTGTTTTGCCCGCCGCTCCCAGCAACGGCCCAACCACCGGTCCTAAAATTTTTGCCGCCAACTCAATTCCCGGATGCAGCTCGTCGGAGTACGGGTCTTGAGTCATAAAATAAATCGTACTAAGTCCATCGGCCAGGATAGCGACTAGAAAAACAGCGAAATAAACTTTGTGGGCTTTAATGAAACCTTGTTTGTTATTCAGGAATGTTTGCACCATACTCATCGACTTAAATCCAAAGGTTTGTTGTGCAGAAAACGGTGTTTAAACTGTTCACGGTGAGCATGACGGCTTTGCATAAGCCGTTCATCGTGTTGGCGAATAAGACCAGGCGGCACCTGGCGAACGTCCAACGGGCCTAATCGATCGCCGTCACGTTTGCTGTCGTATTCCATGTTCGATAAACTTAGCCGATCATCAACTTGATGGGCGAATTGCTCCAGCAAGTGATGACTCAGCGGCTCCCCGGCTTCAAAAAACAGCCGATAATGGGGCGGGTCATCCCACTGCGGAATCATTACGAATGTATCCAGCGGAATCGCCAAGCCATCGGCGACGGTGCGAACGGCGGCAACAACCTGATTTTCCGTCAATTTTTCGCCCGTGATGCTGGCCATGTGCGCCCCTTTGGATAAAAACTCAATAACCGGCGTCGTGCCAACGTGATCAACCACACGAATGCGATCACCCAGATTATAACGATATAATCCGGCCTGGTTGGTGAGAAACAGGTAATACTCACCGCCTTTTTCCAGTTGGCTGGCCTGAAAGGTCATCAGGTTGTCGGGCAGCGTCGTGTTGGCGTCGGGATTTTCTGATTGGTCGTATTCTTCGGCAAAGACGAACTCATAGAAATTCGCCGTGATGTCCAATACGCCGGCCGGCGTGTTGTCTTCAAAGGGAATGGAGATGCGTCCTTCGCTGGCCAGCAGGCCGATATCGCGAATGGGCACATGGCCGAAATAGTCCTGCAGACGAGGCAGATATAGCGACAAAGCTCCGCCGGTCCAGTTGGCCAGAAATGATAAATTCCAATAATGTTGCGGCAGCAGGCGGCCGTGTTCCTGCAATAGTTTTTCCAATTCCGCGGCACGGGCGGGATTCTTACACAAGCGAGGCTTAAGATGAGCGCGGATATCCGTCGGCACGTCCAGTGCTTCTTGTAACGTTCCATCATGGATATCGCGGATTAAATGCGGAGCATGCTCTTCGGCAATACGGACTAAACGGAGAGTCGTGGACGGATTGGCGGTGCTGATAAACGCCACATCCCTCGGCAACGCCAAACGCATAATGGTATAATAACGACTAAGGGGGTCTTTTATCTGTGATATTCGCGGATCCGTTACGTAAAATTTTCGTACAATTGACTTTTGTTGTTGCGCCAATAATCCGGAAATCGCTCCTATCGGTATGCCGCCGGACGTGTGATCCTGATCTATGGGGCTGGTTACCTGCAAAATGCCGCGTAAATAACCGTCGGGGTGGTCTTCAAGGGCTTTATAACCCCAGATATTCCATCCGCGCTGATAGGCTTGGGCAAAACTTTGAGTAACCGGAATATGTTTCGCCGTTGCGGTTGTTCCGCTGGTGAGCGCGAACATTAATATTTTTTGCCCTGGTCCAAAAAGGGCTGATGAATCGCCATCCCGACAACGATTGATATACGGTTCAAGATAGGAGTAATTAAGCAATGGCAACGCATCGATGTATTCGGAATAACCGGTAATGCGCTGAAACTTATGTTGTCGTCCGAATTCGCCGGCTGCGTTAGCGTGAAGGATGTTTTGCAGCAGATGGTTTTGAATCTGGCGGCAATGAGGCCATGTTTGACGAAATCGGCGCAACTGGCGTCCGGCGCTGAGGGAGGCTCCCAGTGCAATCAGCTTTGCCCAAGGTCCGGCGGTTTTTGCCATAGCCGTTCGATTCCATCGATTGTGCGTCAGGGCGACAAACAGCTTCATTTGTCGCGAAGAATGCCGCAGCGTCGCGTCTGGCGGCGGTGGGGGTATTATAGCGGCGTTTAGCTGAGGGAGTGAGGAATTTTTCAAAGAATGCCGTTACCCGTTCCTGGTATTGTTGACTGTCGGTAATTACCGATTGGTTGTGTTTGGCGTCGGGTACAATCCATAAATAACGCGGCCGGGCTGACAGGTGGAATAATCTTTCCGTGTGTTCGGAACGAATGTAAGAATCTTTTTCTCCGTGAATAAAAAACACCGGGGTATGGGATAATTTCGCCAGAGCCTTGCGAACCGAAAGAAAACGGCAATGGAATTTTGCCCCCGCCACCTGTAACAAAAGCCAGCGTAAGAACCGCCAGAACCAGGGTTTATGGTTTTCATAGACAAACCGGACCTTGGCGAAGATATGCACCCAGCGTTTCATAGCCCATTCCAGGGTCATATCGGTGGAAAACGGACCATCTGCGACGACGGCATCGACATGACATTTACTGTGGTCGGCGAATCGCGCCGCCAACAGGGCCGCCCCCGCCCCGCGGCTGATGCCAAATAATCCGATTTTCACCGGTTGCCCGCCGGTTTCGATTCGGTCGCGCACAAACGCCAAAGCGCCGAGACAATCGGCTAATTCCTTATCCGTACACCAAAAACGGGTTTCATAACCGGGTAATGTGCTGCTACGGCCATGTCCGCGAAAATCGAAGGCAAAAACGTCAAATCCCGCCTCCAACAGCGGCCGACAATACCGTGAACAACTGTACATGTCCGCTGCGAATTCATGGCAAAAGATAATCACTCCCCGCGTCCCGACGGATATTTTTCCATTGTCATCGTTTTTGCCGTTATCCGGGATTTGCAAATGCCTCGGGCTGAGAAACATCCCCCGTAGCGCCGTGCCGTCGAAACTGCGAAACACCACTTCGCTGCCCTGTAACGGTTCGAAATCAAACGGGCTGCGCAACAGAGGCGGCGGGGTGTCGCGGATGATATTAAGCATCAGCCGCACGTATTTGCTCAAAACAGCGATGCAACCGAGCACCGCGACCGCCAGGCCGACAAAAACCACAAGAAGGATTTTTCCCAGTAGTGTCTCCACAGTCGGTTTTCCAAATCCCGGACCGCAGGTTAAAGTTATTCGTTGAAACGCCGAAGGATCAAAGTGTTATTTTGCCCGCCGAAGCCGAAACTATTGCTCATTACGATATTTACAGACGCCTTGCGCGGTTGGTTGGGCACGTAGTCCAGATCGCATTCAGGATCGTGCGTGTTCAAGTTGGTTGTAGGCGGTAGAATCTGGTCGCGCATCGCCAGTATACACGTTATCAATTCCACCACGCCCGCTGCGGCGATTAGGTGGCCCAACATGCTTTTTACGCTGCTGACGGGTATTTTGTAGGCCAGTTCACCGAATACCGTTTTGACCACTTTGGTTTCGATGGAGTCATTTTCCACGGTGCCGGTGCCGTGGGCGCTGATGTAGTCGATGTCATTCACACCCAGGCCCGCGTCCTTCAGCGCCATTCGCACCGCCGCAATGCCGCCGCGACCTTCCTCATGCTGATCCGTCACTCGAAAAGCGTCGGCGGTGCTGCCATAACCAATAATTTCCGCCAGAACCGTTGCGCCGCGTTTACGAGCGGATTCCAACTCCTCCAGAATAATTGAACCGGCGCCTTCGGAAAGTACAAATCCATCCCGCGTGCGGTCAAACGGCCGGGATGCGGTGAGCATCTCATTGTTGCGCGTGGAAAGAGCGGTCAAACGGTTAAATCCTGTTACACCCAGGGGGTGAATCATGGAATGACACCCGCCCGCAATCATTATGTCCGCGTCGCCGTAACGAATCAGTTCCAGCGCTTCGCCAATGGCCTGAGTGCTCGCGGC
>JAFGBA010000151.1 GCA_016933395.1 Sedimentisphaerales bacterium
CGTGGGATAAAGCACATTCCGCCAGACAACGCCGCCGCGCCGCCGACCTAGAATTGCCGAACGAATGAGAATCACTCCTTGCATGGGTGCAATAAACGGCCCGGTGAGAATCCGCAGGAGTCGTCCGCCTGCTATCCAGCGATTTAAAACCACCGCTGTCGTTATATACATTCCAAACACCGCCAAACCGAAATAACCCGCCGGTCGAAATCGATTATAAAATAGAGGCACCAGCAACAAAAAAGGCGACAATTCCAATAGGCCTACCGCTACGGCCATAAGGAAGGTGCGCGTCAGGCTGAACCTCGCTACCGTGGCGAAGGTGCGCTCCGCCCCGTGGATTCCCTGCTTGAGGGTGCGGAACCAATACAAACCGATAAGCCCCACGGCGTTTACAACGTCGCTGCGGGCGCCCGAACGTTTCATCATCAATCCCAGGCCCATGTCGTCAGCGATTTCCACTCGCAGCCATTCGAAACCGGGCGTTTTATCAAACGCTTCACGCCGCACCAGGTTAAATGCCCCGATGCCCGCGAACGCTTGGGATTTTACATCACGGGCTTTCCACGGACGGAACACCGCGAAAAGCTGGCGAATGAACACCGATATCGAGGCGTCCAGCCAGAGGCTGGTTTTCCAGGCTTCCGGAAATGCAGTGAGGTGATCCAATTGGTGTTCGTGGCAATAGGCTAGGGCGCGTTTGAGGGTTTCGGGCTTCATGTGAATGTCAGCATCAGCAAACAGCATCCATTCGCCCGTGCAGCGGCCCACGCCGCAATGCATGGCGTGCACCTTGCCCAGCCAGCCTTCGGGCAATTCGGTGATATGCACGGGCTTGATGGCGGGATTTTCCGCCGTCAGTTGATCGATAATCACACCAGTGGCATCGGTGGAACGATCGTCGATCATGACGATTTCCAGGTTGGGATAATCCTGCCCGGCCATTTTCCGGCCGGCTGCTTTAATATCTTTTTCCTCATTGCAAGCGGGAATGACAATCGACACCTTGGGCCACACCAGCGGTTCTTTTGGCTCAAGTTGCGCTAAACGCGGCATGGCCAAACACGCTTGAATTACACAATACGCCATCCAAAACCAGTAGGCCAAGGCAAGGATTGCATATATTAGTAATAGGGTCAACCAAATAGTCATGATAAACCGCTAAAATCAGATAAGTTCAGGAGCAATCAAATCGTTATATGTTTCCCGGCGGCGAATAGTGCGGAAGGAGTCGCCGGTAACCAGAATTTCCGGCGTGCGCGGCCGGGCGTTGTACTGGCTGCTCATGGCGAACGCATACGCCCCGGCTGTGAAGACCGCCAGCAAATCGCCGCGCGCTAGGGGGGGCAACATGCGATCCCGTGCGAGAAAATCACCGGTTTCGCAAATGGGACCGACAATATCGACCTTTTGCAGACCGGGCAGATTGGGCGTTTCGTTACGATGGTTAACGACAAAACCGTTGACAGGCGCAACCGGCCAGATGAAATGAAACGCCGCGTAAAACGCCGGACGAATCAGGTCGTTCATGCCCGCATCGATAATAACGAAGTTTTTCTCGCCGCCTTTTTTGGTGTAAAGCACACGTGTGAGTAAAATCCCGGAGTTTCCTGAAATGCTCCGTCCCGGTTCAAGGATAATCTGCAAATTACGTCCTTTTAACAGGGGAATGATAGCACCGGCGAAGTCAGCAAAATCGGGCGCCTGGCCGGTGGTGTAATCGGCGCCGAAGCCGCCGCCCAAATCAAGGGTGTCCACTGTAAAGCCGTCGGTCCGCAAGCGGTCGATTAGAACCATCGCCTTGTTGATTCCCTGCACATAAGGATCGGCCGAATTGATCGGTGAGCCGAGGTGCAGATGGATGCCGGTCAGCCGTACATGAGGATTACGAGCATATTGTGCGAAGACATTAGCGGCGCGTTCGATATCAACGCCAAACTTGGTTTCCTTTTTGCCGGTAGTGGTGTAGCGGTGGGTCTTGGGATCGACGTCCGGATTCACCCGTAAAGCACAACGCGGTGTTGCTTTCATCTCAGCGGCAATGGCAATAAGATTTTCCAGTTCCGCTCCTGATTCGATGTTAAACCAGCCGATGCCGGCGTCAATGGCCTGGCGGATTTCCTCATCGGTTTTACCGACACCGGCATAAACGATTTTGCTCGTATCACCGCCGGCTTTTTGCACCCGAAAAAGCTCACCGCCGCTGACAATGTCAAAACCGCAGCCTGACTCCGCCAGCAGTCGCAAAATGTGAATATTGCCGCAGCCCTTGACGGAATAACAGATTAAAGGATTAATTTCGGCGAAGGCGTCCTGTAATCGTTTGGCATGATGTGTGAACGTCGCGGCGCTGTAAACGTATGTGGGCGTACCGCATTGTCGGGCAATGTCCGTCAGGGCGACATCTTCACAGAACAAACGATTATTCTTATAATTAAAAAAATCCATAATATATCAGCTTTATTAACAAGGAAACGCACCGACGTCGGGCAAGGGACCAACCAGCGGCGCGACGTAATCCACAAAGCCGGGCGTAATATTGTTGCCCGCCTTATTAATATACTCGGGCGCGAGGCTTTTGGTTTTTTCGGCGACGGAGGCCAACGTCGTCACAAATGTTTCGGCCGCGTATTTGGCGCCATGGCCGGTGCGTTTGATGGCGATGGAGCCGGAGCTAAGGCCGGTCAGAGCCGCTTCCACGGCGGCCTTGCCGCACATTCGAGCTTCACGGGCGTCAACGTCGCTGACAATGCCGGCGAAGCTGCGCTGCAGGTAGCCGAAAGTATCGCAGCGCATACGAGCTTTGGGCAGCGATTTCTTGAGGCACTGAATCAGATAGGTATCCAGCCCGCTACCGGCCAGTTCGACATTACCGTGGGCGTCAGTGGTGACTTCCTTGAGCTTTTTGGCCCAGAGAACGCCGTCCTCATCGCAGATACCTTCAGAAACGACCACCAGACAACGACCCAGTCGGCCATAAACTTCATTGACATCGGCGACCAACTGATTCATAGAGATGGGCCGTTCGGGAACATAGATTAAGTGTGGTCCATCGTTTTCCTCCCGACGGGCGAGAACAGCCGCTGCGGTCAGAAAACCGGCGTGGCGGCCCATAATGATGTCTATTTTAATACCCTTCAACGAGCGATTATCAAAGTCATCACCGATTATGGCGTGATTGACGAATTTGGCCGCCGAACCGAATCCGGGGCAGTGGTCCGTCACAAGCAAATCATTGTCGATGGTCTTGGGCACGTGAAAAACACGTAAATCATAACCGGCCTGTTCCGAAAGATCGTTGACGATATTGGCGGTGCTGGCCGAATCGTTGCCGCCGATATAGAAGAAATAATGGATTTTGTGTTTACGGCAGACCTCGAAAATCTTCTCGCAATACGCTTCATCCGGCTTGTCGCGGGTGGAGCCTAA
>JAFGBA010000152.1 GCA_016933395.1 Sedimentisphaerales bacterium
AGTTTTTCGAATCCGTTTTGCGATACGCCTGAATAGGTTCCCGAAACAACGTACCGCCCAGTAATAAAGCTTGCTCAACGCAAAATCAGACGCCTGCATCAGTTTGAGAAAGCAGCCGTCCATCCTTCCGGCTCAACGGCAAGTCATCATCCAGAGGGGGCATGGCATGTGACACATTGGGCCTTGCCAAAGAACAGCGCTTGGCCGCGCATCTCGCTCTCTGTGGCTTTGCTCGGATCAAGCTTGCTAAAGATGTCGAGTTTCGGCGCAGGCGGAAACTAATTCATCAAAATCTTACCGCATAAATTGTATTTTTTGATTCCCCGGGAAAAATCAATTCCGGCCAGATGCTTGTCATTAAATCACTTCTTTGTTTTTCCCGTACCTTCTACAAGGGTAATCAGCTGATCGGCTCGATTGCCCGCAAACGTTTCAATCAGGCCGGATGGCCAGGTTACGGTAATCTTAGCTTGACGATACTTGCCCAGCCCAAAAGTAGGCCAAGGAGTTTCGGAAGATGCAAAGCTGCTGCCAGCACGAATTTCACGTATTTGTACACGGTTACCTGTCTTAGCCTGAACGATTGCGCCAATGCCGCTGCGATTGCTTTGTGTTCCAACCAGCCGGACAGTGAGCCAGTGGTTTCGGTTACCTTGGTTGCGCAGTAACACGAAATCCTCACTGGCTACGGTAATCGGGCCAAGACTGTATGGCGCGGTCATGACAGCAATATCGCTGAAACCGTCATTATCAAAATCCGCCTGCGCCAATCCGGATGTATATTTCTGACTCAGGTCGATGCCTGTTGCATCAGTATCTTCAGTGAAATGTTCCTTGCCATCATTGAGATAAAGTCTTCCGGGATTGCCAACGCCTGGTCCAACTATACCAAATAACGGTAAAGAGCCAACCAGGTAGAGATCTAGGCCGCTATTATTGTCAAAATCCACGAACGTTACTCCCCAGCCAAATTCAGAGTTAGGAATGCCAACTTCATTGGAAACTTCAGTATAGGTGCCATCACCATTATTACGAAACAAAGCGTGGGGGAACTGTCCCATGGCAGCGGTACCCAGACTCGTTACGAATAGATCGATATCGCCGTCATTATCATAATCCCCGAAGGCGAGTCCCATCCAAAGCCCGAGCAAATTCAGGCCAGCTGACTCGGCGACATCGGTGAACGTGCCGTCTCCGTTATTCCTGTATAGATTTAAAGGAGTGGGGCGGACGACAAAAGGAACAGGATCAATGTTGGGTGAAAAAAAGGCATTGCAATTGCCAACGAATATATCCTGCAGTCCGTCATTGTCGTAGTCGCTAAAAGCCGTAACACAGGCGCCATCACTAACGATATCTCCAAAGACGTCCTGATATAACCCACTGACCCCGGCGCTTTCCGTGATGTCGGTAAAGGTAAGATCGCCATTATTCAGATAAAGCTTATTTGCATCTGATGTCCCTGTGCCCGGACCGGTGAGAAACGGAATATGTCCGGGGCTAGCGATAAAGATATCCAAATAGCCATCGTTATTAATATCACCCATGGCCGCTGATAGTGCCGTATCGGAGCCGATTAATCCACTGATTTCAGTAATGTCGGTAAAAGTGCCGTCGCCATTATTATGATACATTCGGGTGGGTGACTGCGTGGGTCCGGCCAGCCGTCCTTCCCCGGTGAGAAAAATATCCGGATAGTCATCGTTGTCGATATCTCCAACAACGACGCCTGAATTTCCTAATCCGTTGGCAACACCGGCCTCTTCGGAAACATTGGTAAAGGTACCGTCTCCATTATTACGGAACAGGCCGTTTGGCGCAGCAGGACCATTGGTTACATATAAATCCAGATCACCATCCTGGTCATAATCCAGCCAAGCAATACCACCCAGCCCTTCTCCGGTTGCGGATCGGGTATAGGGACCAAGAATGGACGAAATGTCTTGGAAGGTAACCTTCTGATTTTTTGCGTGGTGCTTGTTTGAGGCGACAACAGCTGAACTGGTGGTGATACTGACGATCAATAAAATAATCAACCAGTATTGCATAGCTATGACTTTGTTCATTTCCAGCACCTCTCGTCAATATAATAACAGTACTTGCTATCGAAAAATTGCGTGAAGGAAAAATAAACGTCGTTTTTCATAAAAATCCAGGATAGCGGGAAACGGTTTAGTCGTCGACCATACCGGCAATTAATCAAAAATTCGCGTATAGCGTATAGGGAAAATAAACGCCCTTTTTTTGAAAGTCAACGGCTGGTGCTCGCGTCACTTTTCGTCCTGATGGGAGTAGAACCTTGTCGAATTGCGCCGTTCTTGCCTGGATGTCTTCCTGAGTGACATCGATTTCGAGCTGCTTCTTGCTTTCACAGGGCAAAGGATGCCCTCGACAACTGCTGCGTGCGTTACCGTGCAGTCGTGCCACTTTTGCCGCGTGCAGCACGCTGTCGAAGCGATGGCTTCCCCAAATGTTAGTCAAACCAGCCTGTATGCGGTGGCCCCCGGCTTTCCGGCAACCGGCCCGTCCCCGCAGAGGCCGCTTTTTCATCGAGGTGGGTGAGTATCTTCTCGATGACCACCGGGTCTTCGATGCAGGCGATCACTTTGACGGCGCTGCCACATTCACGGCAGGTCGTTATGTCGATGTTGAACACCCGCTTCAAACGCTGCGCCCAAGTCATGGCCGCGCGCCGCTCGGCGGGCGTCGGGTCTTCGGGCTGGTTTGGCGTTTTGGTCTTGTTGCCCTTGCCACGTTTGGCCGGTGTCACCCGCGCGCGGTGCTTTGCTGTTCGGGGCGAACACCCCATGACAAATTCATCGGGAATGAATTTGGACAGCTTTAGCTAGCCCGCGAAGCGGGCGAGTACCAGGGACGATACGAGCAAACCGGCTGAGGTTGACCCCGGGCTTCGGGACCAGGGCGGCCAGCCGGGCGATAAAGTCCAACGGCTGTTCAAAATCGCCGGGAGCGATTTTGAACAGCCGAAGGCTGGCCCGCAGGGCGGAGGGCAGGATGCCCTGAGTAACATCACATGCGTCGTCCCATCCCGGTAGGGTGTCTTCAGTTAATAGCGAATGTTGCCGCCGTCGGTCAGTGACAGGCGCTTTTCGGAGATCGCCGGACGGCTGATATACCGACACAGCCGTTCCAGCTTTTTCCGCTCATGGGCTTTGGCCGCTACGCCGGCGTGCAGGCTGAAACCGTCCACCTTGCCCACCGCGCCGCTGAATGTGTCATCCGCATCGCAGGCGGGCAGGGTTTGCAGGGTAAACACCTTGCGACCTTGCCGGGGTCCCACGGCAATGCGGTAGGTAATGGAATGTCCCAGCAGTTGATCCATCGGCCCCTCATCCACCGCGTCCGAGGCGAGATAGCTGTTCTCCGCATCCCGCTCCAATAGCCCTTCCCGTTCCAGAAAGCGGGCGATGCGCACGGCGATCGTATGGGCCAGTTGTGTGAGTTCGTCGCGCGTCGGCGCCTTGACCCATCGAAACCGGGCGGCTGATCCGTTGGCGCCGTCGATATAGACACCATCCAGAAACAACATATGGACCGCTCCTGCGCTTCCCTGCACCCGCGGCATTCGTGCATCCATGCACATCAAGTGAATATTCAGGTTGAGTGCGGATCCGAACCGCTGGGCCGCTCTCGCGCATCCCTGCGCTTCGCGGCATTCGTACATCCATGCCCATCATCAGAGTGACGGCGCCGGTTTGTGCCGTATCCTTGGTATAGCCGGCTTTTTGGGTCAGATGCGTGG
>JAFGBA010000153.1 GCA_016933395.1 Sedimentisphaerales bacterium
GTGAATAAACCGAAGAAATCATCGTTTAAGGCGTCAATAATCGTTACATTTCGTGTGGTGCGGCTGACTTCTTCAGGCAGATGTCTGCGGATGCCGACACCGATAATCCAGCAGTGAGCGTCAACAAAGGAACGGGGGCGAAACCCGCCGAAACTGGGCAAACGCGTATTCCAACTGCCCATACGAACGCCGGACAAATCAGTCATTAGACCCCAGCGATGCCCCAGACCGCGACCGTGTTTGACGATTTTCACTTCTCCGCCCGAAATCACCAGCGCCACCGGCAGACAACGCTCTGTAGCACGATCAATCAACGTTGCGGCAAAGCTGATGGCATGTTCCAACGCTTCTTGTTGTTCTACCGAAAGGGGGTCTTCCACTCTCGTGTCGAGGAGAATGGTAACCTGATTGGTGTTATATTCGGCCATTTCCCGCACCAGCAAGTGGTCAAATTTGGCGGAACTGCGCCAATGAATCCAATGGACATTATCGTAAGGTTGAAATTCACGCAGGCCATAGAATTCCTCAAAACCTTTGGTTTGCTGGTTGTATTGGCCCAGGCCGGTTGTGGCGGCTCCGGTTTGCCGACTGAGCAAATCGTAGCGAATACGTCCCAGGGGAGGGTGCACCACGATGTCGGCTGCTTCGGGGATAAAAAAGCATTTCGCCACCAGGCCGAAGGGAAAGCGGCTGCTGACGCGAAGCCGGCGCAGCCGTAAATGGCCGCGACGGCGACATGTCGTGATAATAGTAACGGTTTGTGTCTGCCGCGGACCGATGGACATGACAAATCCGCTGGGCAAAATCATGGGTAGGTGACCCATTTCCTCAATCACCAGGGCGTAAGAGCGAAACAGATGCTTATGGTTGGTTACCGTGTAGGTGACAATCAGTTTTTCCCCGACTTGAGAAGCATTGCCTACGGTGCGGGTAATGCTGATGCCGGAAAGATTGATTAAGCTACAAATGCCGGACACCAGCCAACTGCCCAGCATTAATCCCAGCAACAGGTACAATAGTCCCGCGTTGGTGTTAATCGCCACTATTCCCAGCACGCAGGTCACGATGACCAACACGATCCCCATCCATAAAAAGCGAAAAGCAAAACGGGGGTTAAAGAGACTGGGCACCCAGGAAAGGGAGGTCAACCGAGGGTAATTGGATACGGACTCCGCCCACAGGCTGCGATAGCGCTCGCCTGCGTTCAGCATCCTTTGGATCGGAGCCGGCAAACGGCGAATTAAATTTTCACGCAGTTGTTGCAGTTTCTTCATGGTTCCGGGAAGAACATTTTTTCGCTGAAAAGATGTTGAAAATCCATAGTGCCGGCCAGTTCCAGGTAATCGACTCTCCGAGCGATTTCTTCGGCGCGGCGTCGTTGAGTGATATCCAACAACGCTAATCGTGCGCCATCAGCAGCGGCGTTACCCACAAAAAATATCTTTGCCAGGGGGATATCCGGCAATAATCCGATGCGTCGAGCGCTTTGAGGTCGAATATAATTGCCAAACGCTCCGGCGAGATATAACCGGTCAATTTGCATCGTTGAAACCTTCAAGTGGCGCAGCAACATCTCCAGACCGGCGCTAATGGCCGCCTTGCCGACTTGAGCTTCGCGCACATCACGCTGGGAAAGAACAATGGCCTGACCATGCTTACTGGCGGATGGATGAACCAAAATAAATGCTGCTTGTCCGTCGTACGAACATAATCGCTCGCGAAGAGCGGGGGAAACACTATCGGGTAATTCTTCAACCGTGAGAAATCGACCGCTGCTGTCAAGGATGCCTGCCTGAAGCAATTCGGCCAGGGCGTCGATGAGGCCGCTGCCACAAATACCGGTCGGCGGTCCATCGCCGATGGTGGCCACTTCCACATCCTCACGGATAAATACTCTTTCAATAGCTCCGGCGGCGCCTCGCATGCCATGGCGGATACGCGCGCCTTCGAAGGCCGGTCCCGCCGCCGTACTGCATGCCGCTAGATGTTTTCCGTTGCTAAGAGCCAATTCGCCATTAGTGCCGATGTCTATGGCAAGGTGTATTTCAGATGGTTCGTCTAACCGGGTGGCCAGGATAACCGCTATAGTGTCGCCTCCCACGTGGGCGGCCACTCCGGGGAAAACATACACATTGCCACTGGGATTAATATTCAGTCCCAGATTATTCGCCGTGACATTCACGGCTGAAGAGAAAGCCCCAATATACGGCGCCTGAGCAATCTGACCGACAGAAACACCCAACAGCAGGTGTTCCATGGTGGTGTTCCCTGCGACCGTTATTTCATATATCTGATCCGGCTCCACACCGGTTTTTTGGCAAAGTTCATCTATAAGTTGATTTAATCCTTCAATAATACGTTTCTGAAGTATTTGCAGGCCGTTTTCAGTAGTGCGGGAGGCTTCGATGCGGCTGATGACATCATCGCCGAAACTCACTTGCGGATTGGTTCGTGCGGATGTTGCGACAATTTCTCCGTCGCGCAAATTTAACAGAGACACCACTACCGTCGTTGTCCCCACATCTACGGCTAATCCCCATAAGCTCTCCCTGGTATCGCCCGCTTCAACAGCGAAAATTTCCTGATTTCGGCAAACGGCCGTTAGAGAAAAGCCGTTCTGACGGCATATCAACGGCAATTGGCGTAAAGCTGATAAAGTCACATTATTACATAGGATATCGGATCGTTGGGCGTTAACCGCCGCCAGCAATCGCTCACTGTCGCTGCGCAGGTCGTCAAGGGAAGGCTCCGCCGGTTGAACGAAATATTTTTCAACTCCCGGTCTCAATCCCACCGGGCCGGACGTGCCGGCGCTGAGGATTTTCTGCTCAAAAAAGCGGCTGGTCTCCGGAATCGTCACCACCATATCTCTCGCTACAACGTGCAGGCACGCTTTTACCGGAGCCGCTTCACCTTCCACTTCCACCAGGCACTTGCCGCAGGTCCCCCGGCCGCCACAAACGCTGTTCAGCACGATGCCCACCTGCTCCGCCGCCGCCAGCACCGTCATTCCCTCTGGGACATGGGTGCTCAGGCCGTCGGGTTGAAATTGAACTTTGAACATGGTCAACGACGGTTCCTTGACATCTATTTTCTTTCTTTTTCCCCCATGTTTGCAATGAGGGATTCGGGCTAAGGTGCATTTAGCACAAGTTCTTTTTTACACAGTGCTTATCGTGTAGAGTACGCTAATGATCTTGCGATGTCAAGTTGACGAGAATTTATAAGATTTTAACAATATTTAAATCTCTACGAAGTATATGAAAATCCCATTTCCTTATAATCAAGATTAAAAACCATTATAAGTACTTTTTTGGAATTATGTTATGAAATTATGAGCTTTATGTCCAATATGGCGATTCGCAAAAAGGCTTGAATAATTACCCAACTTCTTGTAATATATGTGAAGATATGAAGAAAGGGCATCCTTAAGTACAATTCGGTAATCACAACAAGACCGATATACGAAAGGAGGCCCTGATGGCAACA
>JAFGBA010000016.1 GCA_016933395.1 Sedimentisphaerales bacterium
GAAAGCGTATGGCTGCATCAGCAATGGCCTTTGGCCTTGCCGGAAGCAGTGAAATATCGCAAGATGGTGCAAACGGTATATTTGGCGGACCTGTTGGCGCGTGAACAACGCATCGGTTATTCCGGCAATCACAGCATTACGGAAAGTGCGGCGGCCGTGGCGGTGCAATTAGGCTGCGACGCGAACGCCATCGAAGACACAGCGCGAAAACTGCGTGCTGAAATCGCCGAGCGAGCGGTGTTGCTGGGCCTGGACGACATTCAGCCTCAGGATATGTATCATGAAGCTTTGGGACATGCGAATGACGAATTGGGCCGACTGAACTTGCGACTGAGTCAGCAAAATCAGCGTCTGGAAATGCGCAGCCGGTTTTTCGACCTGCTGACGGAACTGGGCGAGGGTCTGGAGCCGGGACAAACCGTATCAGACGTGGCGCGGGTGGCGGTGCGGACGTGGTGTAAACGCATGGATTGCGTTCGTTGCGCGGTGTATTGCCGCAATGAAGAAGCGAGTATTATCGAAGGGGCGCTCGTTAGCGACGAACAAACCGAACCGACATCTTTTATCGTGGATGCCTGCGCTCATCAGACTCAGGAACCGGGGATTTCATTTTCTGATCCGTTAGAGGATTTCCCCCAGGGATTCAACGTGGCCGGAGTGGAGAACACGCATAACTGGTTTTTTGAGCAGGTCAGTTCTGATTTTATGCTTGATGAAACCTTCGTGATCCCGTTGCAAAGCGCCGAAGAGGTCGTTGGCGGCATTATTTGGCAGCCCGGCGCAAACGGCATGGGACTGGGGCCATCACAGGAAATCAAGGCGACGACGACAGGCATCGCGCTGGCGATAAAACAGGCATTATGGCAGGAGCGCATGACGCATCTGTGCGAACAGTTGGCGCAGGCAAACCAGCTATTACAGGAAACGCAGCAGGAACTGCTGACCAAGCGCAGCCTGGCGGCGGTGGGTGAAATGGCTTGTGGAGCGGCGCATGAAATTAACAATCCGCTGGCGGTTATTGTCGGCCGGTCGCAGTTGCTGGCGGAATCCGAATCGGATGCGGAGCGAAAAAGCACCCTGGAATTAATCGCACGACAAGGTCAGGAAGTCACAAAAATTATCAGCGATTTATTGGATTTCGCCCAACCTTCACTACCCAAACCGGAAGCTCATGCCGTACATGAATTGATAGCCAAGGCAATGGCGAAAACGCAGGAGCACGCCGATCGCGCCCATGTGACGATGCAAATGCACCTGGAGGAACCTTTGCCGGAACTGCACGTGGACGGCGAGCAGGTGGCGGCGGCTCTACGGGAACTGATCACCAACGCCATCGAAAGCTATCAGGATCAAAGCGGCGCCGTACGAATCAGGGCATACAGTGATGAGTTGGAAAGTGAAGTCATTATTGAAGTTATTGATGAAGGCTGCGGCATGTCCGGCGATGTGCTGCAAAAAGCATTTGCGCCGTTTTTCTCGGCCCGCCAAGCGGGCCGTCGGCGCGGGCTTGGACTAAGCCGGTCACGAACGCAGATAGAAAATAATGGCGGTCATTTGCGCTTATTAAGCGAGCCTGGCAAGGGAAGCACCGCGCGCGTGTCGTTGCCGGTATACAGCACCTGTCGTCAATGTGATGGACAAATGGTCGGGTGATCCTTGCGGTTATTAATTGCGAGGATTACGTTGGGAAACAGGATATGCGTGAGGAGAAGGGAGAGACGCGAGCTTTGTCAAACAACAAGTTTTCCATGTCGCCGCAGCGGTATCTGACCCTGCGTCGTTTATGTCGCAAATTAAATTGCAACCGCCGCCGTTTGCGCGATCAGGTGGATTTATTGTGCAACGATCTGGTGACGGGCAACGTGGCGCTGACGCACACGGTAAGCCGGTTACAACTGGCGTATGAGTTCCAGAATGTTCTGCTGGGCGAGTACGATGTACGCTATCTGTTGTGCAAGGCGCTCAGGTTCATCCGGGAATGCATCTATGAATCCGGCGCAGCGATATATCTGTTTTCGCGGGAGGAATTCACCGCGCATCTGACGGGGGCGTGGTACGATGACCCCGGCGACATCAATCAAATTGAATCAGCGTTGCGCCGCAGCACGGTGGCAGCGGTTCGCCGCAAACGATGCGGAGTGTTGGCGCCCGACGGCCAGGCATGGCAGGAAATCCCGGCGAACGTGCGGCGGGCGTTGGGCGGATTATCTCTGATGGGATTGGGCGTTTTTTCTCCGGAAGGCGAATTGCAGGGCGTCCTGACCGTGTACCGTGATATTTCTCAACCGTTAACCGAAAATGAACGGTGCTTGATTGAGCCATTAATGGTTCCGCTGGGCAAGGCCCTTACGGCGGTAACGCGTGTGCATGAATTATTGCCCGCGTAAAACGGCGTCACACGTCTGATAGCATATCTAATAAATCATCGGGGGAATTTTATTGTTTCTCGACAAGAGCGGCTTTCATGGCGGCAAGAAGTATTTCGCGCGCAATGGGGAGTTTCTCATTTAACGTAACGCCGGCGGCGCGAGCATGGCCGCCGCCACCAAAAACCTGCGCCACGGCATTAACATCAAGATTACATCGACTGCGTAGGCTGGCGCGGGTGGTTGCGTCCTCCTGTTCGACCAATAACAAAACCGCCTCAACCGCACCAATTTGCATTGGTTCGTTAACGAAATTTTCGATATAACTGCGGCGGGCGCCGGTTTCGCGAAGCATATCATTAGTAATGTGCATAACGGCAAGCCGATTGTTTTCGTGTAATTCCAGCGTTTCAACCATTCTCGCCTGAAGCTTGAGGCGTTCGGGGGGAAATTCCTGGAATAAACGGCGGTAAAGCACATCGGGACGGGCGCCGCAAGCAATCAATTGTCCGGCGATGGTTAACGTGTCGGTATGGACGTTTTCAAAACGAAACCAGCCGGTGTCGGTAGCGATGGCCGTAAAGAGAGCGTCGGCGATAAATGGCCCGATGGGCCAACCGCCGGCCTGAAATAAAGCAAATACAATTTCACCTGCCGCCGCTGCGGAGGTATCGATTACCCGCACAGCGCCAATAGAATCATGGGAAAGGTGATGGTCAAACACCAATACGCCGGTTTTACGAGCGGTGAGATAATCGCCAATGCCAGGGAGTTGACGTTTCGCGGCCGTATCGGCGACAATGATCAAATCAAATTCGTCGAGTCGGCCGGTTTTTACCTGCTCTTCAGTAAGGTTTTGGCCCATCACCCAGGGATCTTGCCCCAATAAAAAACGGTAATGGTCCGGACAGGGCGTGAGTAACAATAATTGAGTTTGAACCGGGGTATGAACGGCATGGATGCCGGACTCCAAGGCTCCCAGGCAGCCTAGGGCATCGCCATCCGGGCGGGCGTGGGTAGTGAACAAAATACGGGGAGCGGATTTTATCAAAGCAAGAGCGGATTGAAAATCAATCATATCAGAGCCTCATCCTGGCGGAGCAATTCGCGAACAGTACGACAATCATCCGCGATGGCGGCGGTCAGTTCTTCAGCGGTGTTAAATCGCTTCAGGGGACGAATACGCTGCGTAAATGACAGCAGCAGGTGACGACCGTAAAGCTCATCGGCCTCCTCATGGGAGGTTACATAATCCAGCAAATGAGCTTCGATTTGCCAGCTAGCATCGGCAAACGTTTCACAGCGGCCAATACTGATGGCCGCGCGATAGACGGTCGGGGCTTGTCCGGCGGCTTCCAGGGTGTCGCCAATACATGCCTGGCCGGCGAAAACACCGTCTTCCGGAGTAAGCTGGGTGTGATCGTCCAATTCCAGATTCGCAGTGGGAAAGCCGAGAGAGCGGCCAGTCTGGCGCCCGCGGGCGATGCGGCCGGTAAGGGTATAGGGACGCCCCAGGCACCGTGCGGCTTTTTCAAACTGACAGGTCGTAATCAGTTGGCGAATTAACGTACTACTGACGGCGGTAGGACCCAGATCGTCAAGGGTAATGCGTTCAGAGGGCGCCAGGTGGGTTTGGAAACCGTATTGTTCGGCGAGTTTACGCAACAGCACCATGGTGCCGCTACGCTGACGGCCGAAACTAAAGGTCTGACCTTCGATGACATGGCGGGCGTTAAGCTGATCGACCAGCACCCGGTGAACGAAATCCTCGGCTGACTGAGCCAAAAATTCTGAGGTTGGATGGATAAGAATAAGGGCGTCAATTCCCTGCCGATCAAGCAACATCGTCTTGAAGTTCAGCGGGGTCAGCAGAGGTGGTGATTTTTCAGGCCGGAGCAGCTTAACAGGTGAGGGTTCAAAGGTAAGAGTGATCAAAGGCATATCGTATTCACGGGCCAAAGTGCGGGCGCGGGCTATGATAGTCTGGTGCCCCAGGTGGACGCCGTCAAAATTGCCGATGGTGGCGACGCTACCATTGGGCGGCCGCAGGAACTCATTTAGTCCGTTGAATATTTGCATGAAGGTAAATTCTCACCTCAGCCTGAAACCCTCTATATAGGTATAGCTCAGGTACGGCTTAGGATACGGGCGGGAAAGCGATGGGACAAGGAAAAAGCCCCACCCTTGACGGATTGCTAAAATACGGGTATGAAGGCAATTATGAATCAACCGGCCCCTTTGTTGCCCCGCCGCTCAACGCGAAAAGTCGCTGTCGGCCCCCTGGCCATCGGCGGGGATGCCCCTATCAGCGTCCAAAGCATGACCAATGTGCCCACCCGCGACGCCCAAAAGTGTCTGGAGCAAATAACCGGATTAGCCCAGCGCGGGTGTGAACTGGTACGTGTGGCGGCGGCCACACCGGAAGATACGACCGCCCTGAAAACCATCGTGGCCCAAGCCTCCGTTCCCATCATCGCTGACGTGCATTTTCATTACCGCCGGGCTTTGGAGGCGGTCGAAGCAGGTGTAGCCAAAATCCGGCTTAATCCCGGCAATATCAGCGACCGCCAGCAAGTGCGGGAAGTTATTGCGGCGTGCCGAGTCAATGGGGTGGCTATTCGTATTGGCGTCAATGAAGGTAGCATCGTCGAGCGACGGGATGAGCAAAAACGGCAGCAGGAACAATGCTTGCCGATGGCAGAATTGATGACGGCCAAACTAGCGGAATATGTGCGGATTTTCGAGGAGGCGAGTTTTGAGAATCTGGTTTTGAGCGCCAAGTGCCATGATGCGGCCGGAACCATCGCCGTCAATCGGGCCATCAGTAAGCTGTTCGATTACCCGATCCACCTGGGAGTGACGCATGCAGGCGATGCCATGACAGGTTCCATCCGTTCAGCGGCCGCGCTGGGGACACTGCTGGCTGAAGGCATTGGCGATACAGTACGGGTATCGCTGACGGCCGACCCGCGGGTGGAAGTGGATGTGGCCTGGGAAATCCTTAACACCCTAGGCTTGCGGGAGCGGATTCGGCCGGAAATCTTCGCCTGCCCCACTTGCGGCCGGACGGAAGTCGATATTGTCGCCATGACCGAACAGGTCAAAATTGCCCTGGCGGATGTCAAAGCCCCGATTACGGTGGCCGTCATGGGCTGCGTCGTCAACGGCCCCGGCGAGGCCGAACACGCCGACATCGCTCTCTGCGGCGGCCGCGACAAATGCCTCATCTACCGACAAGGCCAAAAAATCGCCACCGTCCCCGCCGATAAAGCCATCGCCGCCTTGCTGGTGGAAATACGCAAGATGATCGAAAATTCAAACTAACGGGTTGAAAATGTCCAAAAAGTTTATCCGAAAGATTAAAAAGCGATACATACTGCTCATCGTGGTATTGGCCTGTATTATCTATTATTGGATTACAACAAGGATTGTTTTTATCCATCCTCCCCAGCCATTGAGCTTTGATGGCAATTCTGAACAATTATCCCAAACCTTGGTTGTGCCGACTCTCGATACGCCAACCGAACCGGGCAAAAATGTAATATGGTGTCTCTCCTCCCAACTGGCCTGGGATGCACTCAAAGATGATGTCATCAGACAGCCCATCGAAGTCGCCAACGCAGAAGACGTCACCCAACGCCTCAACCAGGCCGCCGTATCGGCGAAAGACATTCTCCAGGAATCCTATTACGCGCGAGCAGGATATGCAAAAGATGACATCTACCTGCAAATCCAGCAAGATATGGCCCAGCGCTTCCCCAATGTTAATGTCTCCGATTTAATCAAACCAGACGCACAAACCGCTATCATGGCCTACGCCTACCTCCAAGCCGCTGTAAAATTCGAAATACCATTTCTCGATTATTACCAGCCGCTTGAGTTTCTTTCCGGCGGCAAAGGCACGAAGAAGACCGCCGTGGAAGCCTTTGGTATTTGGATAGCAAAATCATCACAACGACGTAAAATCCTGGAACAGATAGAAGTGCTGTTTTGTGAGGGTTATGGTCAACCCAAGGAGTGCGCTATTGACCCCAGTAAAAATACCAAGCCCTATCAAGTAATACTGGCGATTGTCCCCTGGCAGGGTACGTTGCAGGAAACCATCGTTTATACCGAAGATAAAATCATAAATGCCTCTTTGCCGGATTATGAACGAGACTTAAACGACACGGACAAACTGCTTATTCCAAGAATCGCCTGGAAATTGCGCCATCACTTCAGTGAACTTGAAGGCGAAGATAAGTTATTGAACAATCCAGGATTTGAAGGTTTGTATATTGATAAAGCTATTCAGGACATCGAGTTTAGCCTGGATCGCACCGGGGCATCGGTGGCGTCAGGCTTCTTTATCCCTGTTTTGCTGGCGCCTCGCTATTTTATCTTCGATAAACCGTTTCTGGTGTACATGAAAATCCGCAGCCATGATAAACCCTTTTTTGCCATGTGGGTGGAAAACGCGGAGTTATTATATCCGGCAAAGGATTAGAATGAAGCTCATTGACTGCGACCGTTCGCACGGCGAAGAAATACGGGCGATTTTTAATGAGGCCATTGTCAACAGCACGGCTCTGTATGACTACCAGCCGCGTAGCGCTGAACAGATGGCCGATTGGTTTGCGGTGCGGGAAAAGGGCGGCTATCCGATAATTGGTTTCGTAAATGAAAAGGATGAACTGGCGGGATTTGGCTTTTTAGGCCCTTTTCGTAATTACCCCGCGTACAAATACACC
>JAFGBA010000154.1 GCA_016933395.1 Sedimentisphaerales bacterium
AAGGAAGCCGATATCAAATGGTTTATCGACGGCAAGCTCAACGTCAGCTATAACTGCCTGGATCGCCATGTCGAGGCCGGCCACGGCAACCAGACAGCTATTATTTGGGAAGGCAACGACCCTTCTGAAGACGCCAACTTCACCTATAAACAGTTGCTTGATGATGTTTGTCGCTTCGCCAACGCCCTCAAAAAGATGGGCGTCAAGAAGGGTGACCGCGTCTGCCTGTATATGCAGATGATTCCGCAACTGCCCGTGGCGATGCTGGCCTGCACGCGCATCGGAGCGGTGCATTCGGTTGTTTTCGGTGCTTTCAGCCCCGACTCACTCGCTGAGCGCATTAATGACTCCTCTTGCAAGGTGCTCATTACTCAGGACACGGCACTTCGCGGCAAGAAAAACGACATCGCCATGAAGACCAACGCCGATGCGGCGGTGGCCAGCTGTCCGAGTATCAAAAATGTTGTTGTTGTCAAACGCACCGGCAACCAGGTGCCCATGAAGGCCGGCCGCGACCTGTGGTGGGACGATGTCACCAAGGCTGAATCGACCACCTGCGTTCCGGAATGGATGGACGCCGAAGATCCTTTGTTTATCCTTTACACGTCCGGCTCCACCGGCCATCCCAAGGGCGTGCTGCACACCACCGGCGGCTACCTTGTTTTCGCCGCCATGACCCACAAATATATCTTTGATTACAAGCCCGGCGATATTTTCTGGTGCACCGCCGACATCGGCTGGGTTACCGGGCATACCTATATCGTTTATGGTCCTCTTTGCAACCGCGCTGTTTCCATTATGTTCGAAGGTGTGCCCAATTATCCCGATTTTGGGCGTTTCTGGGCCGTATGCCAGAAGCACAAGGTTAATATCTTCTACACCGCTCCCACGGCGTTGCGGGCGTTGATGAAGGAAGGCGACACCTGGCCCCAAAAATATGACCTGTCAACCATCAAGGTTCTGGGGACCGTCGGTGAACCGATTAAAAGTCCCGAATGGCACTGGTACTACAAAATCGTTGGCAAGGAGCGCTGCCCCATCGTCGATACCTGGTGGCAGACGGAAACCGGCGGCATTCTGATTACCCCGCTGCCCGGCGCAACGCCCACCAAGCCCGGTTCGGCGACGCTGCCGTTCTTCGGTGTTCGCCCGATGCTGGTCGATGAAGCCGGCAAGACCATCGAAGGCAACGGCGTCAACGGCAACCTGTGTATCGAATTCCCCTGGCCGGGCATGATGCGGACCGTTTACGGCGACCATGAGCGCTTCAAACAGACCTATTTCACCATGTATCCGGGCAAGTATTTCACCGGCGACGGTTGTCGCCGCGATGAGGATGGCTACTACTGGATTACCGGCCGCGTCGATGACGTTATCAACGTCGCGGGCCACCGTCTGGGCACCGCCGAAGTCGAAGGCGCGCTGGGCAAACACCCCGCCGTCGCCGAAGCGGCCGTGGTGGGCATGCCCCACGACCTCAAAGGCCAGGGCATTTACGCTTACGTGACGCTCAAGACCGGTTTCAGCGTGACGCCTACGCTCAAGGATGAACTGGTCAAGACCGTCCGCAAGGAAATCGGCCCCATCGCCACGCCGGACAAGATTCAGTTTACGCCGGCCCTGCCG
Source organism: Sedimentisphaerales bacterium (assembly GCA_016933395.1). Taxonomy (GTDB): domain Bacteria; phylum Planctomycetota; class Phycisphaerae; order Sedimentisphaerales; family SM23-30; genus JAFGBA01. The sequence goes on from JAFGBA010000154.1 coordinate 1,627, forward strand.
AAGACCCGTTCGGGCAAGATCATGCGGCGCATCCTCCGCAAGATCAGTGAAGGCGAACCCGACAAGATCGGCGACACCTCCACGCTGGCCGATCCCTCCGTCGTCACGCACCTGATCGACGGCAGCAAGGACGCCTGAGCGTAACGTTTATTGGTTAATCCCTTCACGGCGGGTCAGCAATGGCCCGCCGTTTTTTTGTAAATAGAACTCAAGAATTCAGTACCCAGAACTCAGAATAAGCCTCTGTCATTCCCGCGCAGATGGGAATCCCGTATTTTCATCTGGATACCCGTCCCCGATCAGGTCGAGGACAGGCTTTTTGCGGGTGACAATGTTTCGTCGCGGGCTTTTCCCACTTGTCCGGTCCGCCCCTACCTAGCTATAATGTGGCCAAATCAATTATGAAAGGACGCATCCCGGAAGGGCTTCGCTTGGCCATCCTGGGGGCAGTTACCAGTGAGTTTGAAATTGTCTATGAATGAAGGTTGGTGAAAAATTACCAAACAACTGAAAATAAATGGTGATTAAGGGAATCATTATGAAAAAATTGGGAAAGCTTGAAAAAATTACAGACTTGCGGGATGTATGGCCAACGGAAGCGGGGGATTTTACTCCTTGGCTTGCCGAAGAGAATAATATCAGTCTGTTAAGCGAAGCCATAAATATTGATTTGGAAGTTGAAGCTCAGGAACAATTCGTTGGTCCTTTTTGTGCTGATATTTTATGCAAAGATACGGTTGATAACAGTTGGGTATTAATTGAAAATCAATTAGAAAAAACTGATCATCTTCATCTAGGTCAGCTTCTTACTTATGCTGCGGGCTTAGAAGCAGTTACTATTGTTTGGATTGCTCAAACGTTTACGGAGGAACACCGAGCGGCGATTGACTGGCTCAACGAAAGAACGGATGAAAATATAAACTTTTTTGGCTTAGAAATCGAGTTATGGAAGATAGATGATTCTGATATTGCTCCAAAATTTAACGTGGTTTCCAAACCGAATAGTTGGAGCCGTACTATTAAAAATGAGGCGGAAAAAACGAACCAAACAGGCATAAAAGTATTGCAGCATGATTATTGGACAACCTTCAAAGAATTTATGGAACGATCCGGTAGTTTTGTTAGATGTCAAAAACCGCAATATCAACATTGGACAAATTTTGCTATAGGTCGCGCATATTTTTATATCTGCGCACGTATGAATACACGGGAAGAAGAGCTTGGGGTTCATTTAGTTATTAACGGCAGCGATAGAGAAGGGTATTTTAAGCTTTTGGAAAAGAAGTATAAAAGTCAAATTGAACAGCAAATGAATATGAAGTTGATATGGCGTTTGTTGCCAGAAGCTAAGGAAAATCAAATCGTAGTTCCACCATTAAAAGCTGATCCAAAAAATCGCGATGATTGGTCAAGACAACACGAGTGGTTAAAAACAATGATTGAGAATTTGCATCGGGTGTTATCGCCAATTATCCGTAATCTTGAGATTGACGATTTGGGCAATAATGAGGCTGTGACAGAATAGTCAAGAATAAGTTTCTGACCCACGCGGTTGTCTGAGGTAATGAATTTTGGTGGGTCATAGACCCACCCTACCGGTCATTGCGGTTAGATAATGGCGGGAAACAAAAGGGAAAAATCGGCGGAACGGAGGAGCGAGGGCAAGATGCCCTCGCCACGAAGAGCCGGTGAGACACCGGCGGTACGCGGCTTCGCCGAGACAAGAAAGAGAGATGCTTCGCGGTGCTCAGCATGACAAAAATACTGGATACTTGTTTTCACGAGTATGACATAGGAAAGACATCATGACGAAATTATATCCTGCTTGGCTGAGTGATGCAGTATTTTACCAGATTTATCCGCCGAGTTTTTATGACAGTAACGGCGATGGCATTGGCGACATCAAGGGCATTATCGCCAGGCTGGATTATCTCCAATGGCTGGGTGTTAATGCGATTTGGCTAAATCCTTGTTTTGCATCGCCGTTTCGTGACGGCGGCTATGACATCAGCGATTATTACCGCGTGGCGCCGCGGTACGGCACAAATGTGGATTTGCGGCGGCTGTTTCGCGCGGCCGAAAGGCGGGGCATCCGGGTGATTCTGGATTTGGTTCCCGGCCACACATCGGTGGATCATCCCTGGTTTCGCCAATCGTGCCGGGCGCAGCGGAACAAGTACACCGACCGCTATATCTGGACCGATCAGGGGATGGATTTTCGCCGCCACGACTTGCGCACCGTCAACGGCTACGCCGAACGGGACGGCAGCTACGTGACGAACTTTTTCTGGTCGCAGCCGGCGCTCAATTATGGCTTCGCCAAGCCCACTCAGCTGTGGCAATTGCCGGTAACCCACCCGGCCTGCCAAGCGACCCGGCGGGAGTTGATGAAGATCATGCGTTATTGGCTGGACGCCGGGGCGGCGGGCTTTCGCGTGGATATGGCTTCATCCATCGTTAAGAACGATCCGGGCCATCGGCAAACTATCGCGTGGTGGCGCGAGGTTCGCGCCATGCTCGACGCCAAATATCCCCAGGCTATGTTAATTTCGGAGTGGTCCAACCCGGCGGCGGCGCTGCGGGCGGGATTTCATAGCGATTTTCTGTTGCCGTGGGAGAATCCTTGTCACAAATTACTTTTAGGTGCGCGCGGGCCTGGCGGAGCGAGCGATCAGCCTGCCGGTTTCTTGGACAGGCGCGGCCGGGGCGACATCACGGCGTTTCTCGATGTGTATCTGGACTGTTTGCGGCAATGCCGCGGACGCGGGTTTATGTCGCTGATGACGGGCAATCACGATCTTGTTCGTCTGCGGCAGGGGCGCACCATGGCGGAACTGGAAGTGATTTTCGCGGTGCTATTAACGCTGCCGGGCATACCCTTCATCTATTATGGCGATGAAATCGGCATGAAGCACCTTGACCTGCCCAATAAGGAGGGTGGTTATTTCCGCACCGGCGCGCGAACGCCCATGCAGTGGGACGGCTCCCGCAACGCGGGTTTCAGCACTGCCCCGAAAGGGAAATTGTATTTACCCGTTGATCCCGCGAAAAATCATCCGACCGTTGCCGGCCAGCAGGAAAATTCGAACTCACTATTACAGCATGTACGCGATTTGATCGCCTTACGCAGGAAACATCCGGCCTTGAGCGGCGAGGGTGAATTTGCTCCCATTTATGCACGCAAGCAGGCATGTCCTTTTGTTTATCTGCGTCGTAAAGGTCGCGAGCGGTTCCTCGTGGCGATAAATCCCGCCAACAAGCCGGCACGAGCGCGGTTCGATGCGAAATTGCTGCAATCCGGAAAACCGCTTGCCCCAAAGAAAATTCTGGTTGCAACGGGGGATCAAATTTCGATAGACATGGGGCCGGTGTCGTACGCGATTATGGACCTGACGGATTCCACAGCAGGTCGATAATTCCTGTTGCTGCTAACAGAATGCTAATAATTCCGTTGATTGTGCCAAAGGCCAGCGCTATCCGGCCCGTGCGACCGCCGCGCACCAGGCTATGTTCGATCAGCAGTAATCCCGCCGTGACGATCACCGCCGCGGCAAAGAGCATGCCCAAAGCCGTTAAACGCACCAATAACAGCAGGCACGTAATCGTCAAACTGTGGCATAGGCGACTGGTCCACAACGCCTCGGCGACGCCGAATCGCGCCGGCAGTGAATACAAACCTTCCCGCCGGTCCACCTCGACGTCCTGCAACGCATAGATAATATCGAACCCCGCCGTCCAGAACAGCACCGCCAGGCCCAGCACGATGCCCGGCCAGGCGACTACGGGTCCGTCGGGCGGACTTACCGCCGCCCACGCGGATACCGGCGCCAGGCACAAAGCCGTACCCAGCCAGAAATGCGATGCGGAGGTGAATCGTTTGGATAAACTATACAGGCATATAAACACCAGAACCGGCGCCGAGAAGATCATCGGCCAGATGTTGCCGTAGCCGAACCATGGTCCCAGTCGATATTTGAATAAGGCGCACCCTATGCCGAAACCCAGCGCACATATCCATAAAAACCAATTCGCTTGCTGCGGCGTAAGTTTACCAGTCGGCAACTCGCGTCCGGCGGTGCGCGGATTGCGGGCGTCGATATGCCGGTCGGCGATGCGATTAAACACCATGGCCGTTGAACGCGCGCATACCATGCACCACACAATCAGGCCTAATTTACCCCATCCTGGAAATCCGCCCTTGCCGCCGTCGGCCGCCAGAAACGCCCCCAATAGCGCAAACGGCAGCGCAAACACGGTGTGCGAAAAACGAATCATACGGAAAAAATGGATGAATTGCGTCAGAGTAATGTCTCGCTCTCTTAGGCCTGCTGTTTTGCCGTCAACCAGCGTACTTGATAGCATGGCAACATAACGGTGAGACTCCCCTGTGTATCAGTGGTGAAGCGTTCTCCACTGATAACATCAAGCCATTCTTGCGGGACCGGCCTTGAATTAGTCTGCAACTGGTTTGGTGTAAGCGTAAGATATTGCCGGGAACCGGTGATATTATGCAGGGCAATAAGAATTTCACGGCCGTCAATCGACTGACGGCGCAAGGCAAAGATCGCTTCCGCGACATCAAGAATCACCTGTGGTGCATTAGGATGAAACGCTTTTTGCTTTTGACGAATTCGTATTAATTCGCTGTAACGATTCAACACTCTTGCCCGGCGCGAGGAAGCATCATGCAAAATGTTTTCGAGCAGGTCGAGATCGAGCTTTTCCCGGTTAATGCTCCGCAACCGGCCGGCTTCCTGCACGCCGTATGTCCAGTTGCGTGACCCCAGCAGTGAATGCAGATAAATCGCCGGAACACCCTGCAGCGCCAGCGCGATTGCCTGAGAGCAAAGAAACCGGGCGATTTGCACCTCTTCAATGGCCAGATCGTCGAAAGGATCGTTGAGGGCGTCATAGTAAGTAATGTTCAGTTCATAAGGAATAGGCCGGCCGTTGTGGTCATTTTTATATGACACATCACCTCCCCGGCGCTGCGCCAGGGCGATGAGGTTATTAAATTCCTTTTCGTTGAGCAGATCCGCCGCCGGCCGCACGCCGATGCCGTCATGTGAAGCGGTAAAGTTTAGAAAAGTCGTTCGGTCGGAAACCGGTCGCAGGTTTTTCGCCCAATCGGTGATGCGCCGGGCGTTGCCGGTGGCGAGAGTATGCAGCACCAGCGGCGGCAGGGGAAAGTTATAAACGATTTGTGCTTCATCCCGTCCATCGCCGAAGTAGCTGATATTTTCCTCGTGGGGCACATTCGTTTCGGTCAACAACAATATATGCGGAGCAACTTCGTCGAGAATCTTGCGTAGTAATTTGACCACCAGATGTGTTTGCGGTAGGTGCAGACAGGATGTGCCCGGTTGCTTCCACAAATAAGCAATCGCATCCAGACGAATAATACGGGCGCCATGGGCGACATAACCCAACAACACGTCGATCATTTCCAACAATACGTGGGGATTGCAAAAGTTCAGATCGATCTGGTCCTCACTGAACGTCGTCCACAACCATTTAGGCCCATCCATACCGGCGTATTCATGCAGCAGCGGCAATGCTCGCGGCCGCACCACACTGCTGACGTCAGTATCGGGATCAACCTCAATGAAAAAATTATGGTACGCCGAGTCGCCTTGCAAGTAGCCTTTGAAGTACCTGCTTGACGCGGAGACATGGTTAATCACCAAATCAAAGCACAAATTAACATCTTCCGTCAGCCACTCAACATGGCGCCATTCGCCGTAATTGGAGTCCACCTGACGGTAGTCGATTACGGCGAAGCCATCATCACTGCTGGAAGAAAAAAACGGTAGCAGGTGCACAATGTTTACCAGTCCATCCAGGTATTCAGTAATGAATTGATGCAGACTCACCAGGGGCGCTCGTCCGGATTGGCGCAGGTTATCCGCGTAGGTGATTAGCATGATATCTTTTTCGTCGAGCCAGTCCGCCGCACCGGGTTGGCGCAAATCTCCATATCGTCCCAGTATGTCTTCCAGCTTTCGTCCCGCTTCCTCTCCGCACCGAATGCCATAAAGCTCTCGCAAAATATCCATTACATTTTGGGACAACGCCATGGCCAAATTTCCTGTGTATTGCTCACAAAAGGATAACCGTTCGGCCATTGTAGTTAGTGAAGGCATTTCTGGCAAGGTATCAGACCCTAATCTAGTATCTGTTGCGGAAAACCCGTTTGGAGTTCAAGCTTCAGCTTGGCCTTGTCAAAAACGTCATTTTGGCGCGAAAAACGGCCAGCCTGAAGGCTGAACTCCCAACACATATTCTTCCGCAACAGATGCTAACTAAGGTTGCTAAAAGTGGTTAAAGGCGCTTGAAAAGGGGGGGGCAGGGCGGTATTATCTGTTGTCATGGCCGGATCGACAGAAGACAGCCGTAGGTCGGTCAAGGGTAATTCGCCATCTGACAAGCAGTTAGCTTCAGATGGCGATACCAGCGGGGGTGGTCTTGACGATGTGCGGACCTTCGTGGCGGCCCTGACGGAGGAAGAGCGAATGCTCATAATTCTCCGTCGGGAACTCTACGAAGCCGTCGGGGGAGGGACGGATGCGGACACGTCGAATCCGGCTCAGCGACGTCAGGCCGGATGGCAGGCGATGCTGACCGATTTACAGAATCGGCTGGAAGGACGGCCTTACGTGCTTAAACTGGCCCACCGCATTCGTGATGATATTGCTCGCATTGAGAAACTGCAGGCGTTCGAGGAGGCTCACGGGACGGACCTGGCCGATTTTGTGCCCTCGCCGGATAAACACCGGGCGTAAAAAGCCCCGCCGGGCGACTAATAGAACCAACACCTAAGAACGGAGAAACCGGTGATGTTATCAAGTAAACAGGTTATTCATTGGAGCGGAAGATTTGTCGCAGTGGTGGGAATGGGATGGTTGGTGTTTATATCGATCGTCGGAGTGGGTTGTGAATCAGCCCCGACGCCCGTTAATACGGCGCCCCCGCCGGCGCGTGTGGCCGGAATTCTGCTCGATCAATTGCGTCAGGCAGGTCTGAATTTACAATGGAGCACCTCGGTGCCGCTGGGGCGGTCCGGTAAGCTCCAGCAGCTTTTCTACCACGATCAGACGCTCTATGCGCTAACAGGGAACAATGTGCTGTATGCTTTCAGCGGCAAGAATGGCCTGGTTAAATGGTCAACCATTATTGCTGAAGATGATGTGGTGTGCAGCCGACCATCATGGCACCAAGGTTTTGTTTTATTTGTCGTCAAGGATCAGGTTGTCGAGGTGCGTAAAAGCGATGGCGGTATTACACGAAAAATAAACCTGAATTTTAGTCCCACCACCAACGCCGTACGTTCGGAAAAATATTTATATGTCGGATCGGAGAAGCGGCAATTTTATTGTATTCGGTTAGCCGACGAAGTGCCTGTTTGGCAGGCGATTAGCAATGAGCCGCCGATAGGCGCCGTTGCCGTGGATCAAGAGCATTGTTATTTCACCCGGAGTGACGGACGGTTATACGTTTCCATGGCCGAACGGCGCGAATTGGTGTGGTCAGCCGATATGAAAGGCAATTCGCCTGGTGTGTTAGTGGATGCCGGCCAGTGTTTGCTGCCCAGTGAAGACACGGCTTTATATTGTTTTGATGCGGCTACGGGGGAGCCTTTATGGAAACATCTTTCGGGAGCGGCCTTGGTGGATTTACCCGCTGTTACCGCCAAAGCGGTGTATCAGCCGGTTAAGCATCGTTCGCTCCTTTGCCTGAATCGCGCTAGTGGTTCGTTGCACTGGGAGTTGCCTGATGGCGTTCAACTGCTTTCAGAGAACGGCGCTGTTGCGTACGCGCTCACCCGTAGCGGGGAGATAGCCATGATGGATAATAACACCGGACAACGACGTTTGGCTCTGCCGGTTGCGTCGTTAAGCTTGTGTGCGGAAAATACGGAAGACGCCACGATTTTTCTATCGACACGCGCCGGTGATCTGGTGGCTCTCACGCCGGAGAATGTTTCTCGTTGATAAAACCAACGAACGAATGAGTAAAGCGATTAGGATAATAATACCGTGAAAGGAGTAATGAATGAGCCAGGGTTCGAAAGTCAAACGTGCATTAATCAGCGTATCCGATAAAACCGGCGTAGTGGAATTTGCCCAGGCGCTGGTGAGGATGGGTGTGGAAATTATCAGCACCGGAGGCACCGCCAAGGCATTAAGTCAGGCGGGTGTTAAAGTAATCGGTATCGAAGATGTCACCGGTTTTCCGGAAATGATGAACGGTCGGGTCAAGACCCTGCATCCCAAGATTCACGGCGGTCTGCTTGCTTTGCGTGATAATCCTGAGCATGTCAAGGCCATGACGGATAACGGTATTACCGGTATCGACCTGGTATGCGTTAACCTGTACCCCTTCGAGCAAACCGTCGCCAAACCCGGATGCACTCTTGAAGACGCCATAGAAAATATCGACATTGGCGGTCCCAGCATGGTGCGTTCGGCGGCCAAGAATTATAAGTTTGTTGCTATTGTCACCAGTCCCTGCCAGTATGATACGATTGTTAACGAAATGAAAGCCAACGGGGGTAGTGTCACCGACGCCACCCGCGCCGACCTTGCCCGCAAGGCGTATGCCCTCACCGCCGGTTATGATGCTGCCATTAGCGGATGGCTGACCAAACAGGCCGGTGAAACCTTCCCGCAGCGCGTCAGCATCGCCATCCAACGCGGCGAGGAGCTTCGTTACGGTGAAAATCCCCACCAAAAGGCGGCATATTATCGTTTGGCCCGAAACAGCGGCGAACCTTGTGTCGCCCACGCCAAACAGTTGGAAGGCGGCAAGCAAATCAGCTTCAATAACCTCATGGATACCAATGCCGCGTTCGAACTGGTCAAGGAATTTGACCGGCCCGCTGCTGTGGTCGTTAAACACATGAATCCTTGCGGATGTGCCGTGGATTCCAATATCGTCGAGGCGTACCGCAAGGCCTACTGTGCTGACGTTGTCAGTGCGTTCGGTGGTATTTTGGCCTTCAACAAGCCCGTGACTGAAGAACTTGCCGACGCCATCGCCGAATCCTATGGCCGGTGGGGCAAAGCCCTGGGCGCCGGCGGGTTTTTTGCTGAGGTGATTATCGCCCCCAGTTTTGATCCCGCTGCCGTTGAGTTGATTCGTACTCGCAAACGCTGGGGTAAAGAGGATGTTCGACTACTCGAAACCGGGCCTTTCGACCGCAGTAGGATTGATTGCAGCGAGTACGATGTCCGCGGTATCGTCGGCGGTATCCTCTTGCAGCAGCGTGACTTAGTTGCATGGGAGGCCGATCAGATCAAGTGCGTTACCAAGCGGAAACCCACACCGCAGGAAATGACGGACCTGGAGCTTGCCTGGACCGTCGTCAAGCACGTCAAGAGCAACACCATTGTTCTGGCCAAGGATTCCGCCGTCGTCGGCGTCGGTGCCGGCCAGATGAATCGCGTTGATAGCGGCATGCTCGCCATTCGCCAGGCCAAGGCCGCCGCCAAAGGCGCCTGTATGGCCAGCGACGCTTTCTTCCCTTTCCCCGACAACGTGACCCAGGCCGCCGCTGCCGGCATCGTCGCCATCGTCCAGCCCGGCGGCTCCAAGAATGACCAGGCCAGCATTGACGAATGCGATAAAAACAAAATGGCCATGGTCTTCACCGGCAAACGTCACTTCCTGCACTAAGTGGTTGTAAGCAAAATGGTTATATTTTTCAGCCCGCGCCCGTCGCGGGCTTTTTTATTTTCTTACGGGCCGACAGGCCGTTATACTATCCCAACCCGGAGGAGTGGCCGAGTGGTTTAAGGCGACGGTCTTGAAAACCGTTGTACCGCAAGGTACCGGGGGTTCGAATCCCTCCTCCTCCGTTCCCTTTTTGCCATATCTTTGGACAGATATGGCAAGTAGTAGAGGTCTATGGACAAGTCTTGTTCGCCGATGGTGATTTTCTCGGTGATGTCCTCGATAATCCGTCTCTTTTCATCATGGCTCAAAGTAGGCCAGCTTGAAAACAAATCTCTGGCTTCTGCCAGCACTTCGTTACTGAACATGTATTGAATCTTTTGGAAATCGGTCTCAGCCTGAAGCTGAGGGATTTGATCCTCAATCTGCTGGCACTGCTCTTCCAGTGGACGATGACGTTGGCCGAATTCCTTTTTGGATATCTGGTCGTCCAGAAAAAGCGGATAGACCTTATCATCTCCCAGCGAACTTTTTGCCGGACGTCTGGTATTCGTCCCCAAATCTCTGGAACACCTCGGCAAACACCCGAAAAACATTGCCCACCGTCTCAAATTCATCCGTTGCTTCCGTAAGAGATATATCGCCATCCGGGAATCATCCCTCACCTTTTGCGAGAGTTCACCGGACGATCATCACATTATCGCCGTCATCGCTGATAATAATAGCTCCACCGAAAAAAGCATGTCCCCCCGTCCAGCCGCAGGGGCAACTGCTTCGTCAAAACCCATTCGGACTTGACATTTTCCTGGAACAGCGGGAATATCTGCTTAAGAGTCACGGCCGGATCACCCGCGTACTGGTTGTAGCATCGAAAAATCGCGCCAGCGGAACGGTCCTCGGCAAACGGATTAAAAGAACGTATGCACACGTATATTATAGTCGGAACGGGGGGGCGGTCGTTAATGTTTCAGGATGCGCTGGGGGAGCGGGGTAAAGAGTATGATTCAAACCTTACGGGCAGAATGCCCGCGACACGGTTGGCGGCGGTTTGTGATATTAATCCGGGGCGGGTGATGTGGACGCAAAAACGGTTGAAGGAGAAGTTCAACCTCGATGTCGCTGCTTATCATAGTGATGAGTTCGACAAGATGCTCAGTGTGCATCGGCCGGATACGGTGATTGTCTGCACCAAGGACTGCACGCATGATGAATATATTTGCCGGTCGCTGGCGGCGGGGTGCGATGTGATTACGGAAAAACCCATGACCACCGATGCGGGGAAGTGTCAGAAGATAATCAACGCGGTCAGCCAAACGGGCAAGCATGTGCGGGTAACGTTTAATTACCGCTATTCACCGTCGCGAGTACGGGTGAAGGAACTGCTGATGGCGGGGATTATCGGGACGGTTCGGTCGGTGGAATTCCAGTGGCTGTTGGATACGCGGCACGGGGCGGACTACTTTCGCCGGTGGCATCGTAATAAGGCCAATAGCGGTGGGCTGCTGGTGCATAAGGCGACACACCACTTTGACTTGGTAAACTGGTGGCTCAGCGATATTCCTGAATCGGTATACGCCTGCGGGGAGCGGGTGTTTTACCGACCTGAACATGCGCAGCGGTGCGGATTGGAAGAGCGCAGCGAACGTTGCCTGGACTGTCCTGTCAAGGACCGCTGTAATTTTGACCTTGATATGGCGGCGCACCCGACGATGAAAGCGCTGTACCTCGATTGCGAAAAGCACGATGGTTACTTTCGTGACCGTTGCGTGTTCAGTGACGAGATTGACATTGAGGATTCCATGAGCGTGGTGGTGCGGTATCGGAGCGGGGCGTTATTGAGTTACAGCCTGAATGCTTTCAGCCCGTGGGAGGGATATCACATTGCGTTTAACGGCGACCGCGGACGGCTGGAACATCGTTGCCAGGAATCATCTTATACCAGCGGGGATGACACTGCGACGGGTGAACTGAATCAACAAGCGACATGGATTCGCCATTACCCCCATTTTGCCACACCGCGGGAACTGGAAGTCCCCGGCGGTGAAGGCGACCACGGCGGCGGTGATA
>JAFGBA010000155.1 GCA_016933395.1 Sedimentisphaerales bacterium
AACGGCGTCATCACCACGCCGTTGGGCAGATATTGCCCCAGACTCATCAATACAGCCTGGTTGACCGTGTCATTGTTGTAACACTCGGAAACCTGATGTACGTGAAAGCGCATCACGGTTTCAAGGTCGGTGCGCGGGCCGGCGCCGGCGCATTCCACGCGGAAGCTATCGGGATGGCGCGCGATCAATTCGTCCCAGTAGGCGTAGAGGCCGGCAACGTATTTCATCTCCGTGATACCCTGTCGGTCAGACGCGTCGTTGTGCCGCCAGAAAGGCAAGGTGTGAAAGTTGCAGTCCTGGCGATAGGCCCCCAAGCCGGGCAACTCCATGTAGTCGTCAATCGTTTTCAGCATGCACGCCCGTACTTCCGGCAGAGCGAAGTTGACGAGTTGTGATCCCTTAAGAAAGGCCAGCCACGGATCTCCTTTTCTTTTTAGCAGCCACTCGGGGTGTTCCTGGTAGATTTTTGTCCCGGGGGCGGCGCGTTCCGGTTCAAACCACATACCGTAAACGGCGCCGTATTCCCGGGCCGCCGCAGCCAGAGGCCCCATTCCGTTCGGATACTTCTCGGGATCGGGCTCCCAGGTGCCGACGCCATTGGGCCAGCCCCCTTTGAACCATCCCGCGTCGGTGATGATCGCGACGGGCGCCAGCGGTTTGAGCGCCTGAATCATGGCAAGCTGGTTTTCTTCATTGGTTCCGTTGAGCCACTCGTTGTGGGTGAAGCATGTGTTGCAGTAAACGAACGGATCCGGATGTTTGCCCTTCCAGCGGGGAACATAATGTTCGTAGAGCAAACGGCGGAATTGGCGGTTGCTATCGTCGCCCTGGGGGCCCTCCCCGAAAAGCAGCAACATGCGGGGCGAGCGGACTTCTTCGCCGGGATGCAGCAGAAAATGGGTTTTTTCCAGGCCGGAACATACCTGGACGGACTTTTCGCGGCAGTCGACGTCGGCCTTCCACTGGCCGGACCAGCCTACGGCTACGATTACCGAGCCGCGATTCGTGTCGACGTGGAAAAATGGAAAATCACGCCGGTTGCTGTGCCCTTCGAATCCGCCCAGGGTTTCGAGCATACCGGGCTGAAGGTTTACCGTGCTCATCTCATGATTCAAGATCGTATTGGATCCGCCCCGGGTTCGGTGCAGCGTGAATGGATACTCGCCCTCGATGGGATCGCTTAAAAGGATGTTCAGCGACTGGAGGTCTTCGATGATCGGCGTGTCATTCGCGCCGGTGTTGCGGAAGTGCAGCACCCACTCCGCGGCCGGATAATCGGCAAAACACACGATGCGCCATTCGACGCGAAGGCCCGTTTGCGGATCAGTCCACGTGCGAAGGATTTGGGTCCGGTTGGAATCGAGCTTCTCCGTTTGTTCTTCTTGGGTCCAATTCACCAGGAATTCATTGCTATGCCGGCCGTCGTAAACAAACGAGAAGGGATACCGCGAGGTCGGCCGTCGCACGCGGGGGAGTTGAACCAGCGTATCCAGCCAAAGGGTGGTTCCGTCTTTCAGGGTGATTTTAGCTTCGGCCCAATCCGCGTAGTCACACGTTGAACCATCCCCGGCATCGTCCACGTAAAGATCCAGCTCTTTCGCCCCATCGACCTCGATATCAATGCTCTGGGGATCTTCTTTGCTCCGCATGACCTTCGAGCGGAATAACTCGCGATCGTAGGCCGACACGCGGAACACGACCGAGCCGCGACATCCCGGGGCGCCCCAGTCATTATTATCGGCGCCGATCCATGCCGAAAAACGGATAATCGGCTGGGGAACCCGCACGCGAATGTGGCTTACCGAATGGGTGCCCAGCCCTCGCTCGAAGCGTCGAGAACCAATGGCCAACGGCGTGTAGTTTACCGATTGATTGGATTCGAGTTCCTCGTAATCCTGACTGAGTAGCTCCAATTTCGGTATGTTTTGGTCGGCCGGTTGGGTGTCCGGAACATACGGTCGGTAGGGAACAGCCAGTGTATCCTCTACCCAGCCCGAGCAGGTAACGGCCAAAGGCATAGCACCGGCTACTACTCCCACCAATATCGTTAGGATCAGCAAAGGGAAACACAAAGTTATGCAACTATCTGCGGCCATGTCTGTCATCACCATTTTTTGTCGGCGTCTCTCTTGTGACAAAAAGATTGAGAAGGGACGCATAATATTAGTTCGTTCAGGTATGTTCACTCCGTATCATTAATATGTCAAGCATCCATATTCTGATCGAAGTGTCTTGTCCCCTGCGCGGGGCAATTATCCCTATTTCCGACTCGCCTGGACGGTCAAAACCAGCTAGGTCATAGTCCAGTCCGACAGCGAAAAGTGATTTTAAAAATCTGGTTTTGCTATAACATAATGTTGGTATGGTAACAAATCCTTTCCAGCCTGATGACTTATTCCGCACCCGGCGGATGGTGGCCGACCAGATTCGCAGCCGGGATGTGCGGGATGAGCGGGTGCTGGGGGTAATGGAATGCACGCCGCGGGGGCATTTCGTGCCGCCAAGCAGACGGGAACAGGCCTGGCTGGACCAACCCGTCCCTATTGGGCATGGGCAGACCATCAGTCAGCCATACATCGTTGGGTTGATGACCGAAAAGCTGGACGTCCGGCCGGAACACGAGGTACTGGAAATCGGCACCGGCTGCGGGTATCAGACGGTGATTTTGGCTCAACTTTGCCGGCGGGTTTTTACGATGGAGTATATTGAGGCCCTGGGTCAACAGGGTCGGGCCAATGTTGAGGCCCTGGGCCTGAGCAACGTGGAATACGCCATCGGCGACGGGCACAAAGGCTGGCCGACGAAGCGAACATTCGACCGGATTCTGGTCGCCGCGGCCGCGGAACAGATACCGCTACAACTGCTGGCGCAACTGGCCGACGAGGGAAAAATGGTATTGCCCATTGGCCCCCCCAGTGACCAACAGTTGATGTTGCTGGAAAAAACCACCGGCGGCGTCAAACAAACACTACTGTGTTACTGCCGCTTCGTGCCGCTGGTTGGTGAATAAGTAAGACTAACTAGTTTTTGTTGCGGAAGATACATTTTGTCATTCCCGCGCAGGCGGGAATCCAGTATTTTCGCCTGGATATCCGCTTTCGCGGGTATGACAGGGTCACCACAAGGCTTTCCGCAACAGGAACTAACTAATAGGATTGTCACCCTGTGCGTAATGCAATGAATAAAAACTATTCCCTATTATTGATTATTACCGTCATAGCTATAGCCGCCATCATAACCGGTTGCCAATCACCCCCATCATCGGGTGATGCTTTGCAAAATGCACAGCCCGCCCGGCCGCGACCGCAGCGGCTGGAGGATGTGCCATATAGCCCCTTGAATACGATCTGGCCGAATGAAAACCAATGGAGCGAACCGGGTTTTAGCAACCTCAAACTCGCCGCCGCCCCTCAATCCCGGCAAATTACCCACCGCGTTCAGCCCGGCGAAACCCTCACCAGCATTGCCCGCCTCCACTACAACGATCCGACCGCCTGGAAACGCATCTACACCGCCAACCGCCAGATTCTTACCACTCCCGATCGCCTCCATGTCGGCATGAATCTGGTCATTCCCGAAACACAATCCAGATAATATTGAATGTAACAAAAACACTCTATGAGTAAAGAATCCCGGTTGATATTTAAGCTTATACATTAAGTTAATATAACTGAAGATTGTAACCTTTTATATATCAATCGGTTACCATAATCCCTCCACTCATTTGCAGACGGAATTTAGCCTTTACGGATGGGATTGGGGGTGTTTATAATAGTCGTTGCGAAAGGAACACCCGTTCTGCACCAGTTTCCTGGTTTGACTGGTCGATGGCGGGGGACGTTCGCAAAATGTCAAAAAAATAATTGGGAAAATATACAAGAAGCGAAAGGAGATCGCCATGTCCAGTCAGGAAGCCTCCGAAAACCCGCGTGGTTATGATCTGTTCGGTCAAATGCCGTTCGTCAAACTTTTCACTGCATTCCGCAGTGCTATCCAGCCGGGACGATTATTGCTGGCTTTAGTAGGTATCGCGGTTCTATTCATAGCCGGATATATACTAGACGCCGTTTGGCTGGATTCGGCACGAGTGATGACCAATCCCGACTCGAATTTCTCCAATGAAATTGAAGCGGCTGTGGCGGGCAAAAACCCCGATGTTTATCGCAGCGAGGCGCGGGCGGCGTATGAAAAACAACTTGTTCGGGTTCTGATGGAGGATCCCTTCAAGCTATCCGAAGAGGATGCTAAAGAAACCGTCATTACAGGCAAGGCCGCGGGCCTGATTAAGGACAAATACGCCGACCGGCTTGAAGACGCTGCTGATATTCTCGGCCAAAGTTATGATAACCGCATAACGGATATTAAAGATGAATACGATGACAAAATCAAACGCGCTATCGCTGAAGAAGACAAATACGAACAGATGCGAGACCAGGAACTTGAAGACCTGCAGGCGGCGTATAACAGCCTTGCCACAGCGTTGATTAGCGGCAGCGCCTCCGCGGCGGATATGAATCGCTGGCTTGACGAGGTGGTTGTCATCAAGCCCAATCTTACCGGCGAGAGCCTGACCCAAGGACGTAATGACATCAAGAAAAGCAAACAGGAACTTAACGACGTTCTTAATCTCGCCAGGGCGTACCGGCTTGCCAAAACGGCTGAAGGACAGGGAATTTTCGAGGCATTCTGCCAGTTCAAGATGAACCGATTCCACGTTGCCGTGCAGGATTTATTGTCAATGGATTTGACCGGCGCCCGCGTCGCCCTAACGGATATATTAAAAGGCGGGAAATGGCTGATTTCCGAGCATATACTTTATAGCCTGTTTTTCTTCGCCATCTGGCTTATTATTATCGCGGTCTTTGGCGGGGCGATTTGCCGTATGGCGGCCCTGCAATTCGCACGCGATGAACGCATCGGACCCATGCATGCCCTGAAATTCAGCTTAAAGAAACTAGGCAGTTTTATCACAGCGCCATTGGTGCCGCTGGGGATTATCATTTTGATTGGCGTGCTTTTAGCGGTGGGCGGATTGGTGGGTTCGATCCCTGTCGTAGGTGAAATTATCGCGGGTATTCTAACCGGATTGGCGCTTTTGGGCGGATTCGTCATCGCTTTGGTCGCCATTGGCCTGATGGGCGGTTTCAACCTGATGTATCCCGCCATCGCCGTGGAAGGCTCCGATAGCTTCGACGCCATCAGTCGGTCATTCAGTTATCTGTTTTCGCGCCCTTGGAGATTAGGTTTTTATACGCTTGTCGCCTGGATTTATGGTGCGATTTGTTACCTTGTCGTACGACTGTTTGTTTTTGTAACGTTGCTGGCGGTGCATACCGCGGCCGGATGGACCATGAACATCGACGGGTCATCGCTGATCCCCTCGCGCGGCAAGCTGGACGCCATTTGGCCGGCGCCGTCCTTCTGGGACCTCACCGGCAATATCAACTGGGCGACTCTGGGTGGAGCGGAAACCATCGCCGCGGCAATCATTTTCGTTTGGGTGGCTCTGCTGGCCGGGTGCGTATTGGCCTTTATGTTGAGCTTCTTCTACACGGCGCATACCACGATTTATTTCCTGCTCCGGCAGCGGGTTGACGCCACCGACCTCGAAGATGTTTTTATTGAGGAATCGATGGAAGATCTGTTGGAAGAGGCCAAACCCGCCCCGGAAACACCTGAAATCGACGAAAATACCCCGGCTAAGCCTGAAAGTACTTCCGAATGCGGTTGTGATGGGCCTTGCGAAGAGGATCCTAACACACCTAAGACGAATGAGTAATGAAGTTTCCCTATCAGATGTTTCTACAGACGCGGGTTAATCACCCGCGTCTTTTTTTGGTAAGTTACTGAGGGGAGGGATAATTCCACTAGTAAGATTGGGCGGCCCATATATGGAAATTTGAGCATGTACAGCTTCTTTCCCGATAATAATGCAAGGGATAACGGTATCGGTATGTCTGAAACGACAGGTAGTTAGTTCATTGAAAACGCGTGTCAAACAGGCGGCCAAATGGTTTTTAGGCCATAGTGGAGCGACCTCGCTGGCGGTTCGTTGGCGTCGTCGGGGCGGCGGTTTATGGACGCTGACCTATCACCATGTGCACGACACTTCCCGTTTAAATCCGCCGTTCGATGTTGATCCCGGCACGTCGCCCGAGGC
>JAFGBA010000156.1 GCA_016933395.1 Sedimentisphaerales bacterium
AGGCTCGAAATAAGCCGAGTAGTACAGATTTTCACTGAAAACCCGATAAAAATGCTTGTATTCACTCAAGTTATGTGAATTTTTCGTGAATTTCCCACCCCTTTCGGTATAATCTTAATGATGAAGTGTTTGGCAAAGGAGAAGAAGCATTTCCGGTTTATATTGTAGGTTTACGTCCGTTTATTTATGTCTCGTAAAACCCTTTTAGGAAAGCAAGTTAGAATGAAAATGAAGTCTTTTCTTTTCGTTATCATTTTTCTGATGGCGGTTGTCTCTTCCGCCCAGGCCGGACAGGAGTGCGTCGGCATTAATTTCTTTGATGTCGCACAATCCTATCTTCAAACATACACCTGCTGGGATGGCGGAAAATCATATATCTACAGTGGAGGAGCGACTGTGGCCAATTGCAACGGCGCTGTGCCGGTGGATATGAGCATCGGCGCCGGGTCGCTAAAAGTGCAATCGATAAAACCCGCCGGGAGTTGGTGGAACATCCTCTTCAAGCTAGACTGGGGCCATTCGGTAAACTTTTACCGTTACGGCCGGCAACCTTTTCTGTATCTGCGGGTTAAATGGGGGCAAATCGCCACCGGCGCGAACATGGGCGTCAGGCTGGTTGATGACCAGCAAATACTCAATTTATACAACTATTACGCCGGACAACCCGGCACGTACTCCAGTCAGGAAGCGTCGGTCTTGTTTTCCGATTATGTCGCGCCCTCCACGAGTGAGTGGCAGGACGTCTATATTCCCGTGGAGGATTTTTTGAACGATAATCCCAACCTGGACCTGACGCGTATCAGTATCCTGATTTTCGACGGCGTGGGCACATACGAGCAGACCAATACGCTTTACATCGAGAAAATGAAGGTCGTGCCTGACATTGACGGTCAATACAGTGACGTGGTCAAAATCAACCAACTGGGCTACCTCCCCACCGAGCGCAAGCTCGCTCTGGTAAGTTATGAAAATGGAGCATTCTCCATAACGCCCACTTACTTCCAGGTGATTGACGTCGCCACGCAAACCGCCGCCTATCAAGGCAATCTGGTGCGAAAAATCGCCTGTTCGCCTGAATGGGATCAAAGCGGTGATATTGTTTACCGCGCTGATTTTACTTCGCTGGCCACACCGGGAACGTATTTCATCAGTGTGCCCGAACTGGAACAAACCTCGCTGGTATTTGATATTAAGGAAGCGGCATTCAATCAGGCGTACCGGGATGCGCTGCGGTTTTTCTATTACGCCCGTTCCGGCAATGACATCGCCGAACCCTACGCCGAAGGCTTCACCCGCCCCACCATCTACGCCAACAATGCCGCGTGTCAGTACGATTATAACGACAACGATCCTGCTAAAATGTACGACTATGATCCCCTCGATGAGGGTATTACCACCCGTGATGTTTGCGGCGGCTGGTTCGACGCCGGTGATTTGCACCTGGACACGCACAATAATATCGTCACTTTGTGGTTTTTGCTGGAAATCCTTAAGCAACAAGGAGATAAGCTTGGTCCCTATTTGCTTAACCTCCCCGAATCAGATGGTCAGGCCAATGATTTGGTGCATCTGATTAAATATCAACTGGAATGGTTCAAAAAAATGCAGAATAGCGATGGTAGCGTGCATTTTATCGTCATTAATAATGGCGATGACAGCCATCAGCAGGTTTCGGACGTTTCCACCGGTGCGGCGTGCGTATTGGCGGGCATTTTCGCCAAGGCTTCAGCAAAGTTCGCCAACGAACCGGGGCAGGCCAGTTACGCGGCGGATTTGCTAAGTCGGGCGGAATTGTCCTGGACATGGCTGCAAGCGCATCCGAATAACTACAATCCCACCGGCCCTTCCGGTCAAACCTGGTCTTATGGCATAACCAACGATGTTCCTTACCGTATGTTCGCCGCCATCGAGCTTTATATCGCCACCGGAAACACCACCTACCGAAGTTATTTTCAAAACGCCTTTATTGCCGCCGGGGGCAACGCCCTGACGGCTTTTACCCCGAATCAGTCCTGGGGCGGGATTCTGGGGCTTTTTTACGATCCAAGCATTAACCTGGCGTACATGGATTACGTGCAAACCACCCGTTCGGTCAGTTCGACGATTAAAAATCACCTCAAACAAAAATTCCTGGACCAGGCGGCCTTTATCCTTAGTAAAGATGAATGCACTAATTATAACATCCCCATGGTCGCCCCGAATCATCTGTTCTGGGGATCTTCCGGTATGCTCTGCGCCAATGCCTATGTACTGTTACGGGCGTATGAGTGGACCGGCAACGCCTCCTACCGCAATGCGGCGCTTGATGCTCTGGAGTGGATCGGCGGCCGTAATCCCGTCTGCCGTATTTTTATCACCGGTTATAGCGATTACCTACACGGGACAGACCATTATTCGTTTTACTGGTTTGACCACCTCAATCCCACGCCTGGATATCTCTGCGGCAATATTAACGGCATCGGCGCGGGCGGCTATTTTCTAGACTATTACATCCGCTACCCATGGAAGTATTATCTTAATATCCAAAACGCCAGCGTTCTCGAACCGTGTTTGCCCTGGCAGGCGGAGTTGAGTTATCTACTGGGTTACTTCGCCTCCGATTTGGACATACCGGGAGATATTAATTTTGACGGAGCCGTCAATATGGCCGACTTGACGCTTTTTATCCACGCCTGGCTTTCCTCTCCCGGCGACGCCAACTGGAATCCCAACGCCAATCTTGCCCAACCTTTCGATAATATCATCGATTTCGCTGATTTTGCCACACTGATGTTATATTTCAACTGACCTCCTCCCAAAAATGCGATAAGATATTACTATATAGAGAGTTAAGGCTCATATTAAATCCCTTTGTATATTTTCATCTACCGGAAAAATGTAAGGAAAAAGGGATCCGTGGAAGAAAACCTCCATAGAACCCAGTAACAACGGATACCGATTCAAGATCGCTTGAAACACGCAAAATCTGCTGGTAGAAGTGGTTGTGGCCGATATAATCCATAGACCATGATGCTGCCGCGGCAATATCGACATGTAGTAGTATGTATATCATTTATTTTGCCGGGTATGTCGGTAAGCCTGATAACAGGTTGTCAAGAGGCTTCGCCTGCTCCGCCGCAACCGGCTGTTGAGCCGGGACCGTGGCAAAGCCTGGAGGCCCGTCAACTTGAAGTGCGACTGGCGGCTATCAAACTGGCAGGTGAATCCGGCGACCGGCGAGCCATACCGTTGTTGGTGGATCGGTTACAGGAGCAGGATGTTGTGGTGAGAATGTTCGCGGCCCATGCTTTGCGACAATTAACCGGCCACGATTACGGCTATGATTACAAAGCGCCGCTTCCGGAGCGGCGAGAGGCGGTGCAACGATGGCGTGAGGCTCTCAACGCCGGTGTGCATTGTCCTCCGGTCGGCACAGCAGATGGATGAGGCAAGCTGATGCAGGAACAAACATGCACGAAGGGCATAGAGGTTCGGATTTGCGCAGAACCGGCGTATTTATCGGTGGTGCGTTGCGCGGTGCGTCAGGCGGCCAAGCTCGCGGGGCTGGACGAAAAAGGGGTGGATTCCGTAACGTTAGCCATTGACGAAGCATTAACCAACGTCATCCGCCACAGTTATGGCGGCCCATGCACCAAGCCGATTATCGTCAGGATTTGCCAACAGCAACTTCCAGAAGGTCCGGCGGTGGAGTTTATTGTCCGCGATTACGGCAAGACCGTGGATCCGGCGAAAATTTGCAGCCGGAATCTTGACGACGTGCGACCCGGCGGTTTGGGCGTCCACATCATCAAATCGGTAATGGATATTGTGGAATATATCCCGCAGCAGGACGGACAAGGCATGTTGTTGCGGATGGCAAAATATCTCGAAGCGGCAACAGAAACAACCGCCTCGAACAAAAACAGCTAATTAACGAGTATCGGATGGCGCGTGAACAAAAAAATGATGGCGACGGGGCGATAAAAAATATTCGCCGCGAATCGCAGGCTGTTATCCTGGAATTGCAGGGCGACATAGACTTACATCGATCCGTAGGCGTGCGAGGCGCTTTGCTGGAAGTCCTGCATGAAAAACCATCCCGAGTGGTAGTAAACATGACCGCCGTGGAC
Organism: Sedimentisphaerales bacterium; assembly: GCA_016933395.1. GTDB lineage: Bacteria > Planctomycetota > Phycisphaerae > Sedimentisphaerales > SM23-30 > JAFGBA01. The sequence goes on from JAFGBA010000156.1 coordinate 4,110, forward strand.
TTCATGGATTCATCGGGTTTGGCGACTTTGGTGGAAGCATTGCAGGTAAGCCGACGCCAAAAAACCAAACTGGCGCTGGTGGGATTGGGCGCCCGCGTCCGCAGTATTTTTGAAATATCCCGACTGGACAACATTTTTACAATCTGTGAGACGGAGTCCGAGGCCCTTTCTTAATGCGTTCAACATCTGATGGCGAAAACGACAAAACCATAACATGGCCGGTGCGCTGGCTGGCGGGGTTGGGCGGTGTCATCCTTCGAACAAGTCGACGGTCATTGGGCGCTTTGGGCGGTATGCAACTGCTGCTGACGGAAACCGCGCATCAAACTCTGACGGGGTGTTTGCCCGGCGGCAAGCGATTGAGCCGAGGGGCGCTGTTTTTTCAAATGGTGCGCGTGGGCGTGCGGGCCATTCCCATCGTGATCCTGGTTGAACTGGCCCTGGGGATGATCCTGCCGTTACAGACGTATCCCAAGCTGGATGAATTTGGTCAGGCCGAACAGATCGCCACTATTAATTCCATCGCCGCGTTTCGCGAACTGGGCGCTCTCATGACGGCCATTGTTCTGAGCGGTTTCGCCGGGGCGAGCATCGCCGCGGAACTGGGTACGATGGTGACCGCTGAAGAAATCGAGGCCATGGAGGCCATGGCGCTCAAGCCGGTGCGTTTTCTGGTTGTGCCGCGCATGATCGCCACGGTCATAATGATGGTGCTGCTGACCGTCATCGCCGACGTGGTGATGGTATTCGGCGGTTATCTGACCGGATTGCGGTTAGGCGTCGACGGACAGGTGTATTATCAATTAACGCGAGAAGCGGTTAATGTCGCCGGTTTTATCACCGGATTGGTGAAAGCCGGCGTGTTCGGCGTCCTGATCGGCCTGATTAGCTGTTATCTGGGTCTGAACGTCAAACCCTGGGAAGGCAGCGAGGGCGTCGGGCGAGCGACGACCAACACCGTGGTGTATTGTATCGTCGCCATCATCGGCGCTGATGCGGTGTTCACGGTAATTTTCTACGCTTACGGCTTATTCAATTAATCGAGATAGTTCTGCAAAACACCATGAATCATGCGGAGACTAATCAACGCGAACCGGTAATAAGGGTGCAAAACCTCACCAAGCGGTTTGGGTCGCAGCCGGTGCTGCAGGGCATCACGCTGGACATTCATCATGGTGAGATCATGGTGGTGATGGGCGGCAGCGGATGCGGCAAGAGCACGTTTCTGCGGCATCTTATCGGCTCCATCGCGCCTGACAACGGCAACATATATCTTTTCGGCCGGGATATAACCACCTTGAGCGAAGATGCTTTGACGGAGATTCGCAAGCGGTTTGGCATTCTTTTTCAATCCGGCGCACTGATTAACTCTCTGACCGTGGGCGAAAACGTCGCCTTGCCGTTGCGCGAACATACTCAACTTGACGCGACCACCATCGAAATCATGGTGAAAATCAAGCTGGAGCTGGTCGGTCTGCGCGAACACGCCGATAAAATGCCCGCCCAGCTATCGGGCGGGATGAAAAAACGCGCCGGCCTGGCCCGAGCGATCGCCCTGGACCCGCAGATTCTTTTTTACGATGAACCCAGCGCCGGCCTCGATCCCGTGACCAGCGCCCAGATCGACCAGTTGATTATCGCTCTGACCCGCAAACTTGACGTCACCAGCGTGGTGGTGACGCATGAAATGGACTCCGCCTTCACCATCGCCGATCGCATGTGCATGCTCGATAAGGGCGTGGTGCTTAAAATCGGTTCGCGGAGCGAGTTCCAGCGGCTGCGTGAGGCGGCCGCGGATGAGCTTAAAGATGAAAATGAACAACTGATTCGCCAGTTCCTTCGCGGCGACGCCGACGGTCCCATCACCCGCCGCAAGGAACGCAGCGATTACGAGGAAGACTTGATGATGGTGCAGACTCGGGCGGACGCCTGAGGCCGCGCCGGAGGACAGGCAGATTATGGCTAAAAAAGTGCGAAATGAAGTAGCCGTTGGTTTGACGACCCTGGTGGTGCTGGTGTTGGCGATTTATATCGTCATCGTACTGGGCGACTGGTCCAATCTGTTTACCAACCAGCATGAAATCACCGTGCGTCTGCCTTATGAAACAGGACTCAAAGGGCTGGGCGTTAACAGTCCCATTTTACTCGGCGGCGCCAAGATCGGCCAGATAACCGATGCCCACATAGATGTTCCCGCGGAAGAGACGGCGCCAAGGAACGTTTATGTGTATTTCACCATGAAACTTCCGGAAAAATATCCTATACGAAGCGATTGCATTCTATCGGTGCAGAGCAATCTGCTGGGCGGCCAGGCATTGCTGGCGATTAAGGATCTGGGTCAGAAAGGCGAGTTTCTCACCGGAGACCGGTCTATCGACCTTCCCGCCGACCAGTTCGAAGGCGGCATTACCGAAACATTCAACGTGCTGCGGGGCGAGTTAAACTCCGACGACCCCGAAAGTCTCCTGGGGCGCATCAAGAGCGAGCTTAATCGCGACAATCCCGACGCTTTTATCACTCAATTGGCCCGCACGGCCGAGAACCTCAATCATATCACGTTGCGCATTCGCGAAGAAGTGGAATGCAGCGAGGAAAAGCAAACTCTTATGGTCAAACTTCATCGCGTGATGGATCGCATGACGTCGATCACCACACATCTGGATGAAGAGCTTGATCGCGAACAAAACGCCGCGGCCATGGCCAAGGTGCATATCGCCCTGGACGCTCTTGACGACGCCCTGGGGCAGGTTGACGAACTGGTGCGCACCAACAAACAACCGGTGACGGAAACGGTGGCCTCGCTCCGCAACATTACCGGCCAGATCGAACAGGAAACGCCTGATCTGCTGTCCAAAGTGAAAACCACCCTGGACCAGGCCGCGGCCGCCATGACCCGCGCCGAACAAACCCTCGCCGAAGTTAAGACTCTGGTGCAGGCCAATCGCGAACAAATCGACCAGGTTATCGCCAACGTACACGAGGTCAGCGTAAACCTGAAGATGGCCAGCCGTGACATCCGCCGATCGCCCTGGCGGCTGGTGTATAAACCCAAAAAAGACGAACTCGAACTGGCGGGGCTGATCGAATCGGCCAGCGATTTCGCCACCGGCGCGGAAAAACTCGATGAAACCGCCCTGCGGCTGCAGGCATTAATGGAAGCCGCCCGATCATCGGATAAACTCGATGAAGAGCAATTGCAAAAACTCATGCAGGAATTGCAGGAAACCTTCGACCAGTTTCGCCGGGCCGAAGAGAAATTCTGGAACGAAATGAACACCGGTCAATAACGGCGTATTTTTCCATTCCCGTTTATGGGAACATGCAGCAACTGCTTTTTCCCGGTTATTATCCGCCGGCCGCCGCGTTAAACGTCAGGTAAAAATCCCTCCGAAAATTCCATAAAACGGCTTGCGCGCAGGTCCCATAATCCGGTTCCGTCTGATTAAATTTAAACTAATTTTATAACCAACACCGTTTTTTGCAACGTTGTCTCCAACCTCACCGATAAATATCAGGTTATTTTCCCGAATTATTATCGGTCGTTTGGCCTTTATCATTATTATGCCGCATTGGTTTATGGGCCTTCCAGGGGTAATCCCTCATCTAAAAATCTCTATTAGCGCCGATAAGATTTATGGGTAATTCTTTGATTGTGAAAAAGAATGGCAAGAAAAATAACATTTTAAATCGAAGAAAGAAAAGAAAATGAAAGCGGTATTCTTAAACGGTCGGATTATATTGATACTGATGCTGTCGTGTGTGCCGTTAAAGGCGAACGAAGATTCTTCTCCCGCATCTCCTCCCGCAAATGATGCAAACACGAATAAACCGGTCGCCACGGAAGAACTTTTGTTCATGGAACTGCCTCAAGTGGTGACGGCCACGCTAAAAGAACAGAGCACCGCCGATGCGCCTTGCGCGATCAATGTGGTGACGGCCGAAGACATTCGCCTGCACGGCTATCGTTCGCTTAAGGATATTATCATCGACGTTCCCGGCTGGATCGACGTATCCGACAGCAATGAAGAAATCGTAGCGGTGCGCGGCATATTCGCCAGCACCACCAACAAGATTCTCATCCTGATTAACGGCCATCGGATGAACGACCTGAATTTGGGACGGTGGAACACCGACCAGTTTATCGGTCTGGACGTCGTCGAGCGTATCGAGTTTGTCAAGGGTCCCGGTTCGGTGCTCTACGGCACCGGCGCGTTGATCGGCGTGATCAATATCATCACCAAGTCGGGGGCCGACGTAAACGGCTGGGAGGTCAAACAAGCCGCCTCTCTGCATCGTAACGGCGAAGATTATCAAACCAGCGTCACCTGGGGCAAGAAGGGGTACACCCTGGATGCTCTTTTTAACTTCACCTACCTTGACGCCCATGGCGCGGCCATCGACCAACCCGCCTATCTGGACAATCCCCCCGCCGGGCAATTATCCCGAAAGGGACGCGTTTATCTGGGGCGCTATCCTGACAATTTCAGCAGTTTCGCCTCGTTCCGTGAAGATCGCTGGCGCTTGGACCTGCGCTATGAGCATTACGCCCGCGCCACCCCGCGCTGTCCCAACAGCGCCTTTTACTCGTGGAGCCGGGAACTCGTACGCCCGCTTTATCAGGAGAACACTTTTTATGTCAATTTCGAGTATATCTATCCGATTGACGACGATTCCCGCCTGACGATCAATCCCAGCCTTAATCATTATGAGTTGGAGGAATTATCCTGGATCACCAGCCATGGCGCGGACCGTCTGCCCCTTTACGGCTCCCGCAGCGGGCAGGACACGCAATATAATCAATGGGGCCTTAAATTACTGTACTCCCGGACGATGAACGACGACCTGGACATCATGCTGGGCTTCGATACTCTGCTGACCGACTTTTATGACATGAACGCCGTAAGCGGATCCGGCGGCAATTCGTTCACCATCACGGCGGCGGATGAAGGAAGGTGGCATCTGATGGGCGGTCTGGCGCAAATGATCTGGTCGCCTCTGGACCGACTCGATGTCACTCTTTCGGCCCGCTACGATACTTTCGAGGATTTTGCCGACGAACAATTAATAGGACGAGGCGGCCTGGTCTATCATTTTACCGACGCCCTGACCGGCAAAGCAATTTACGGCCAGTCGTTCCTTTCGCCCCAATGGGCTCATGTTAAAAGGATTACCTCCGGCGCTTTTAACGCCAATCCGTCTTTGGAGCCGGAAACCTTCGGGGGTTGGGATTTCATCCTGGAATATCACCGAGCTTCTCTCTACGCCAATGTCAGCTTCTTTCACAGCCATGTGGAAGAATTGATTTCCGCCGGCCAGGGATCGTATTCCTACCAGAATCTCGGCGAAAACACCTACAAGGGCGTCGAATTCGACAGCAAGTATCGCCTTTCACCCCAACTAAGCCTGGAAGGGTCTTATAGTTTCGTGGATAAAGCCGGCGACACCACGCAAACCTGGCTTGTGGACGACGAAATCAAAAATATCCCCAAACATATCGGTCGTTTTGGCTTGCATTTCACGCCTGTGAAAAACCTCGATATAGCGGTATGGGGCCGTTATTACGCCAACGTAAAAACGTCGGATAACATCACGTCCGATACAACCATTGACGATTGGGCCACTTTGGACATGAATGTCAACTACCATTGGAAAAACTGGGAGTTCCTTTTCGGCGTCACCAATCTCTGGGATGAAGATTACGAGGTTGGCGGAACGGTCAATCGTCCGTTGCCCCGCCCCGGACGCGCTTTTCACCTTGCGGCGACGTGTAAATTCTGATCTGTTCAACCACAGGTTTTACACGCCGCGATTAATACGCGGCGCGGTCGAAAATACCATCATTGACGCTTTTAAGCGGATTTGATCTCAGAGGGATTTTTAGGAAGGGTGACGGTGAAGATGGCGCCGCGGCCTACTTCGCCGCCGACGGTGATGGCTCCGCCGAGTACGCCAACCAGTTCCTTGACGATGGCCAGACCCAAGCCGGCGCCGGGATGTTCACGGGTGATGGTGGCGTCGAGCTGATGAAATTTTTCGAAGATGATAGCGCGATCCTCAGGGGCGATGCCGGGGCCGGTGTCTTCGACGCTAATGCGAAAATGATCGGGCGGGGCGTCCTGCACCCGCAGGTCGATGCGGCCCTGCTGAGGGGTGAATTTGATGGCGTTGCTAAGCAGATTAAAAAATATTTGTTGAAGTTTACCGGCGTCGGTATGAACCAGGCCCAGACCGGGATCGATTTGCAGATTGATGTTGAGTTGCTTGTTTTCCGCCAGCGGGCGAGTAAAGTTGATGAGAGCTTCCACAACATTGGCGATAGAACAGGATTCCAGGCGAAGTTCGAGCTTGCCGGCTTCGATCTTGGCCAGGTCAAGCAGGTTATTGACGATGGAAAGCAGCAAACGGCCGGATTCGAGGACATTGGCGCTGTAGCGGCGGGTTTTTTCATCGCCGGATTCAGCGGCGCGGTCGCGAACGATTTCAGCGAAACCGATGATGGCGTTCAGGGGGGTGCGCAATTCATGCGAGACATTGGCGAGAAATTCGCTTTTAAGTTTGTTGGCTTCAAAAAGGGCGACGTTTTTGGCCTGTAATTCATCGAGACGCATGTCGAGAGCGCGGTTGGTTTCGCGGAGGCGATCCTGGGCGAGCTTGAGACGAGCAAGCATCTGGTGAAAAGCCTGGGCAAGGCGTTCGAATTCATCGCCGGTTTTGATGGATTCGGTCAGAGTAAGAATATCGTCCCAGCCAACAGGCGGATCAGGGGAATCGGCGGCGGACGACTCACCCGCGGGGACTTCGGTGGGAATCGTCATGGAATCGGCGGCCTGCCGCAGACGACGAACGGGTTCAAGGATAAAACGCTGAGTAATCAGGTAAAAGGTGACCATGGCGCAAATGCCGGCAAGCAGGCCCGCGATAATAATAAGAAATAGATTGAACATGCGGGTGGCGGCGGTCTGACCGGCGGGGATGATCACTTCGATGGCTCCGACAAGTTCGCCTTCCCTGAAACTGCGTGGTTTACCCGCTGCCGGCTCCGCTGCTTCTGACTTGTCGAGGCCGGCGCCGTGGCAACTTTCAGCCAGGCAGCCCGCCTCAGCACGGATGGCGCGGAGGTACCGCGCCGGTCGGCCAAAAGGCAGGCGTTTTTGCAAAGGCCCTAAAAAAGTTCCCTCCCCCTGGTCCGCCAGGGTTTGATCATTAATATCCATTGTTTCATCATGGAGCACAAAGTAGTCGGCGCGATCAGGATGGCGCAGAAAACGCTTAACACCGCGTTCGACAAACGCATCCGCCAGGGCGGCAATCGTTTCTTCAGATGGTTGCGGGGGTTGGGCGGCGTCATTACCAACAGCAGGAAGCGGCATGCCGGAAAACTTGAGCAAACGAATAATGGGCTGCCAGGCGGTGACGGCGGGTTGTTGTTCAGCGCCGCCAAGCTCGCCGGATTCCAGAGCCGGAGCACCGGCAGGTTTTACGGCGGGTGTAACGGGCTTGTTGGGATCGATAGGCGCAGGGGGCGGAGGAGGAGTAGATATTTTTAATGTGGTTGCTTCCGCCGAACGCAACGACAGGCCGGGTAAAGTCGCTCCGGGCAGATTCTGAGCAGACTGAAAATGGCGCTCCAAAAGATGTTGCACTTCGGCGATGGCCAGCTCGCGGCGATTTTGCTCCACGAGCTTATCCATCCAGCGATACGGAAAGTACAACGCGGTGCCGATAATCAGCAACACCGCCAGGGCGAATCCCAGGCGGCACTTCGCCGCCAGAGAAAAAGATGGACGATACCATTTTGACAAAGCCATTCTCCGATAACTTTTTAGACGCCGCTATGATAACATGGTAAAAAGGATAAAGCCACGGTATTGTGGGAACCACCGGCATGTCAAAAGGAGGTGCAGCAACTGCGGGAATTAGTGAGACTTGCGCCGCGTCTTGTGTTTATCCTTGAGCCGATGAAGAATTTTCCGGCTGTGAGGATCATGATATTTGAGCAGGGCCATCTGGGCGCGTTTCTCGCTGCGGCCGCGGGCGACGGGGATAATGTGACCGCGTGTATCGCGCCGGGAGACGAACATGGCCGTGGAGATCGTCATAGGAATGGGCGTGAAATCCTGCACCTGTTGCAAACGCTGGTGACGGCGAACCAGGTAATCGTACAGGCATTGCGCATGATCCAGCGTGCAGCCGGGGTGAGCACTGATGAAATAAGGCACAAGGTATTGCTCTTTGCCGGTCTTGCGGGAAATATCATTAAATCGCGCCTGAAATTGTTCGAACACCTCGAAGGGAGGTTTACCCATAAACGCCAGCACATCGTCGCAGCAATGTTCGGGCGCCACTTTAAGATGTCCGCCGACAAAATCGCGGCATAGCAGATCAAGGTAATCGCCTTGTGCGAGGGCGAGGTCATAGCGCACACCGGAAGCAATGTAAATATGGGTTCCATTCTGATAACGCCAGCGGTTCAGGATGTTCATCAATTCCAGTAATTTGTCGTTATTTGTTTTGATGTACGGACACGGCGCAGGAAAAAGACAACTGGTGCGAGTGCAATCACGCGTGCATACGTGGCCGTACATATTGGCGGTAGGACCGCCGACGTCGGAGATGGCGCCGCGGAAATCGGGGTGTCTGGATAAACGTTCCACTTCGCCCATAATGGATTCCTGCGACCGCGATGTAATTTGCTTGCCCTGATGCAGATAAAGTGCACAAAAATGACAACCGCCGCCGCAGCCGCGATGGGCGGTAATGGAATGCCGCACGGTTTCCAGGGCGGGCACGCCTCCGGCCGAAACGTAAACCGGATGTTCCCGACGGGCAAACGGCAGGTCATATATCTCGTCCAACTGTTCCGTCGTTAACGGCGGCGCAGGAGGCATAATGACGATAGTGCCGGGATCCTGCTGCTGGATAACAACCGGTCCGTCAGGTCGGGCATAGCGGTGATAATCAAGGCAAGCGCGAAGCACCTTTTGCGGATCATCGTTCTGGGCGGTGAGGGATGGTATTTCGAGTGCATTTTCGGGAGCGGTTCTTCCATGAGTAAGGGGCCAAACGGTGCCGGGAATATTGGTGATGGATTCAATCGCTTCACCGGCGGCGAGACGACGGGCGATCGCGGAGATAGTCCATTCGGCCATACCGAATACGAGCAAATCGGCTTTGGCGTCGATGAGCACGGAGCGTTTGAGCTTATCTTCGATGTAATCGTAATGAACCAGCCGCCGCAGACTGGCTTCCAGGCCGCCGAGGATGATGGGGATGCCTTTGAAGGCTTCGCGAGCACGGGCGGCATAGGTGAGTAAGGGCCGATCAGGACGCAGGCCGGTTTTGCCGCCGGGGCTGTAAACGTCCTGACTGCGGCGGTGGCCCATCGAGGTATAAGCATTCAATCGAGCGTCCACCGCTCCGGAGGTAATACCCCAAAACAATCGGGGCGGGTCAAATTGCCGAAAAGCATCCACGCTGCGCCAGTCCGGCTGGGCGAGAATAGCTACACGATAACCGAGGTGTTCAAGCCGGCGACCAATGAGGGCGATGCCGAAAGAAGGATGATCCACATACGCATCGCCGGTCACCAGAATAATATCCGGCCGCCCCCAACCGCGATGGCGCATTTCCTCGGCGGTCATGGGCAGAAAAACATCGTTGCTGGGCTTTGACTTGACAGGCGGCGTGGGACGGCGGGTGGTCATAAAATCTAAGCGCCTGATGAATCGAGTTGCTCGCGCCACTGCTGGTAACGGTCATCCGTGGGTTGCAGCGGGCGCGGGATGAACGCATCGGGGATTTTGCCGCCGTACTGGTCCACGCTGTAAGAAAGATTTTTCCGCATCATTTCATGCAGCGCATCCAGACCCTGTGAAAGCGTGAGAATCGCGGCAATAAGCTGATTATTCGAATTTGTAGACATAACAGGCCTCGACGACTTTAATTTTTATATGTTCGTTCTGTTCGTCAGGCAAATTCATTTGCCTTAATCCCCCAACGAAGGATCGGGCCGGCCATCATGATTGTCGTATGCGTCGCCAACAGGCTGATCCAATTTAATGCAAATTCGCTCGATGGCGCTGGCCCGGCCGGTGTTGCCGTCGGCCGTGATAATCACCCCGTTCATCCGCACATCCCCCGTGGCGATGCTGTAGGCGAACGGCATCTGGGTCAGATGGCTTTTGAGAACCGGTTCGATATTTCGTCCCAGTACCGACTCATGCGCTCCCGTCATACCCACATCCGTGATGTAAGCCGTTCCGTTAGGCAGGATAGTTTCATCCGCTGTCGGAACATGTGTGTGCGTACCAAACACCGCCGTCACCTTGCCGTCCAGGAACCAACCCATGGCGACTTTCTCCCCTGTCATTTCCGCATGGATATCGACAATAATCAGCCGAATATCGTCGGATATCTTTGACAATACTCGCGCGGCGGCATGGAAAGGGTTGTCTCCCAACAAGTTCATGTGTTTGCGGCCCAGCAAAGAAATGATCGCCACCACCGGCCCGGCCGCCGTGCGAAAATAAGCAATTTCCTTCCCGGCCGCCTGCGTCGGCAGGTTCGCCGGCCGAACGATGTTGTCAGCGTTGCTCAGGGTATCGATGATTTCCCGCTTACGGTACGTATGATCCCCCAAGGTAATCAGGTGTACGCCGTATTTGCCCAGTTTATCGTATACCTGCGTGGTCAGGCCCGACCCCCCTGCGGCGTTTTCCGCATTGGCAATGACGCAATCTATCGACCGCTCCTGCACCAGCTTCGTCAAATGTTCCGCCAGCACCTGTCGTCCGGGTCGGCCGACGATATCACCGACACATAACACTTTTACTTGCATACGCCTGCCCCTCGTATCGCCGGCGTCCCACCGGCTATTTTTTGTTACCGAGCATCTGTTGCGGAATAATATGTGTTGGGAGTTCAGCCTTCAGGCCGGCCGTTTTTTTACACCAAAATGACCTTTTTGATAAGGCCAAGCTGAAGCTTGAACTCCAAACGGGTTTTCCGCAACAGGTACTACCGAGCATACTCCACACACCGAACCTCGCGCAGCAGCGTTACTTTCACCTCACCGGGGTAGGTTAGTTCATCTTCGATTTTCTGAGCGATGTCGCGGGCCGTTTTCCAGGCGGAGGCGTCATCAACGCTTTCCGGATCGACGATCACGCGGATTTCACGCCCTGCCTGAATCGCATAGGCCTGGCGAATGCCGCTGAAACCGGTGGCTATGTTTTCCAGGTTTTCCAGTCGCTTGATATATCGCTCCAATGTTTCCCGACGGGCGCCGGGACGGGAAGCGCTCATGGCGTCAGCGGCGGCGATAAGCGGCGTATAAGGCGATGTGGCGGGCGTGTCACCATGATGGCCGGCGATGGCGTTGATGATCTCTGGTTTCTCATTGAACTTTTTAACCAGTTCGGCGCCGATGGCGGGGTGGCCGCCTTCCATTTCGTGATCGGCCGCTTTGCCGATGTCGTGCAATAGCCCACAACGCCGCGCCAGTTCACCGTCAAGGTCAAGTTCTTCCGCCATTACCTGCGCCAGAAACGCCACTTCGATACTGTGCCGTAACACATTCTGACCGTAGCTGGTGCGGTAATTAAGCCGCCCAATGTAAGGCAGCAACTTATTACTGATGCCGCTGAGATTGACTTCCAGAACGGCGCGTTTGCCAATTTGAAAAACATTTTCATCCATTTCTTTCTGGGTTTCGGTAACCACGTCTTCAATACGGGCGGGATGAATGCGGCCGTCCTGAATAAGTTTTTCCAGACTCAACCGCGCTACTTCCCGGCGGATCGGATCAAACGCGGAAACCACCACCACGCCGGGAGTATCATCTATAATGACATCCACGCCTGTGGATTTTTCAAAAGCCCGGATATTACGACCTTCGCGGCCAATAACGCGGCCTTTCATTTCGTCACTGGGAATGTCAACCGTTGAAACCGTGCTGTCGCAGGTGTGTCCGGCCGCATAACGCTGAATGGCATTCAAAGTAATTTCCCGGCTGCGTGTGGCGGCTTCCTCCTGGGCCGTCGTTATGGTCTTCTCGATCAGGCGGGAAGCCTCGTGAGCCACTTCTCCCTCAATCCGCTTGAGAAGAATTTCTTTTGCTTCATCCGGGGTAATATTGGCTATGCGAAGTAGTTGCGCCCGCTGTTCTTCAAGGGTTTTGGTAAGCTGCTGATCCTTGTTATTTAAATCATGCTCTTTTCTGGAAATGGATTTTTCCCGGTGTTCAAGATCCTGTTCTTTGCGGGTGACGGTTTCCCACTTACGATCCACGGTATCTTCACGCTTGGTGAGATGACGCTCCAATTCCCGTAATTCATCGCGAACCTTGGAGGTTTCCTGTTCGAATTCTTCCCGCCGCTGAATGGCTTCGGCTTTGGCTTCCACCTGGGCGGTTTTTACCATCGTATCCGCTTTTGCTTCGGCCTCTTCGACAATTTTTTGTGCCTGCTGGGAGGCCATTTTTAAACGACCGCGGCCTACTATAATTTGGAACACAACCAAGGCGACAATTCCCGCTGCCGCAGCCAAAAATGCAGTGATTATATACGAACTTGCTGATGCCATAATAAAGTTAACAGAAGCCATTACTACACTCCTGACACAATATATACTCGGTCTTTTGGGCCGACCAAATCTGCCCCGGGTTCACACCCGGTTATACAGTACAATTAAACTGTATCCAGGAGGAATTTGCCATCGGGAGAGAACGCCGTAAACCGTCCGAAGGAAGGTAGAATCACGTCCCTGATATACAAGCAGTAACAACCACGGTTATCAAGTCCGGGTAAGAATGCTCAACATCTTCAATAGCAAAATGTTACGTAATATCAGCCCCCGGTCGGCACACGTGTCGGCCGCCGCTAGGAGTTATCGATAACATTCTGTTAATACAAGACATAGCAGCTTCTTGCTCCCGTTACATAACATAGAAGCCGATCACAAAGGAGAGACCGACTTGCGGGTACCTTACTTGCCCTTTTGCTATATCAGGTTTATGCATTTGCCGAAACCACAATCGTTTCAGCGCCGTCAGGGGTCGCTTGCCTTGCCGAGTTGGCCTTACCGGCGTCACGACCAGCCTTCAGTGATTCAACAGTAACTTCGGATGGCGCACCCAAGAACCGCCAACTTGCTCTCGATAAATCAGTTATATCAATTGGCGGCGCTCCGATGGAGTCATCCTCGTCCAGTCTATTATAACCTATCGGCATAAAATCTTATGGTCAAGAAAAAAGAATTTCTCTCTGTGAACGACGATTTCATGTTCACGGTTTATGTATCAATGAGAAACTGATGAACCTTGCTATAATATAAGTATTTGTGATTTAATTTCTTATTGTATGTTGGAGGCACAGCTTGATTTTAAACAATCCGGCGGCGATAATGTCTTTAAAACAAGTGGTTTCCTTGATTTTTAAGGTATTTTCAACATGGTTAAAACAAACAAGACGTTATATATCCTGTTAATATTTGCATTTTTCATAGCGTTCCCCGCCAGGGGACAAGTCCTGGAGCCGATCGATAATTTTGGGCCGCCCGATGAAGGGGGGTTCGGAATTGACACGGGTGGAGTAACCATGCCTTCTTTTCCACCGGTTACGGTATCACTGGTTACGCAGTACAAACAGGTTATTCCGGGGCAGCAATTCTGGGTGGCGGTGGTTCTGGAAATTACCGATCCGTGGTATCTTTATGCCAATCCGGATGAGAATGAATCTTACCCGGATACAACGATGCGGCCGGTGGCGGCGGAGGGGCTGAAGTTTGGGACGCCCATATATCCCAAGGGAGCGCGGCATGAAGATAAGATTCTGGAGGAGGTTTACTATATCTATTCGGGTAAACAGGTGATTTACCTTCCGGTGGAGGTGGCGGCCGAGAAGCCGGGGGAGATTACTTTGAAGGTGGATATCAACGGGCAACGGTGCAGTGACCAACAGTGCGTTTTGCTGGAGGGAGATAATGCGGTTTCGGCGAAAACCACTATCAAGGTGGTAGCGGCTGACGCCATCGGGGAGATGGTTCCGAATGAGCCGAGTTTATTCGAGGGGAAGGATATTAGCCAGGCGTTTGGGGCAGGGGTGATTAGGGAGGAAAAAACGGGCGGACCAAGTATTAAAGAAGGAGCGGGCGGGGTCAAGGATTACGGTTGGTTTACGCTGGTGATTGCGCTAGTGGCGGGGTTGGCGATGAACCTGACGCCGTGCGTGTGGCCGATTATACCTATTATTATTCTGACGCTTATCAAGCAGGTTTCCGGCGAGGAAGAGAAAACGTCGGTCAGCCGGGATAAGAGCATTACGGTGGGTCTGGTGTTTGCGGCGGGGATATTGGTTGTGTTCGCGGCGTTGGCGCTGGTGATGAGCGGGTTCAAGTTGTTGTGGGGGGAGTGGTTTCAGAGCTGGACGTTTAAGTTTGTGCTGCTGCTGGTGGTGTTCGTATTGAGTTTGGCAATGTTCGGGGTGTATGAGATTGTGCTGCCGGCGCGGCTGACTAATATCAGCGTAGGACGTAAAGGGTACTTAGGTGTTTTTGGGATGGGGATGCTGGCGACGGTGCTGGCGACGCCGTGCGGTGCGCCGCTGCTGGGTGGGGTGCTGACCTGGGCGTTGCAGAAGCCATTGCCGATAATGGTGATGACATTTATGCTGGTGGGGGTGGGGATGAGTGCGCCGTACGTGTTTTTGATGGCGTTTCCGAATTTGCTGAATAAGCTGCCGCGGAGCGGAACCTGGATGATTCGGGTGAAGCAGATTATCGGGTTTGCGATGATTGGATTCACCATTTATTTGATATTGCTGTTTGATCCGCAGTGGCGCGGGCCTCTGCTGTATTTTTGTTTTATTGTATCGTTTGGGGTGTGGTTGTTCTTTAGTGTGGCGAATCATGCGATGCCGGCAGGTAAGCGTTGGGTTACGCGGCTGATTGCGCTGGCGATTATTGCCGCGGGAGCGTATTGGCTGGCGCAGCCCAAGGCAGCGCCGGCTGAGGACGGGCGGCCGCAGCCGGGGGCGTGGCAGAAAGAGCTGCAGAAAAACCTCGATGAGGGCAAGACGGTGGTGGTGAAGTTTACGGCGGACTGGTGCAAGAACTGTAAGGCGCTGGAGAAGCTGGTTTATCATCGCCAGGAATTTAAGGATAAGTTGGCGGAGACCAATGCGGTGTTGATTATTGCGGACAAGACGCGGCCGGATGAGACGATCGATGCGGTGATGCGGGAGCACAATCAACTGGCGCTGCCGTTTACGCTGGTGTATCCGGCAAAAGATCCGGAGCATCCGATCGCGTTTCGAAGCATGCATACGCTGGGGGAATTGGAGAAGGCGCTGGATGAAGCGACGGCTAGAAAATAAATATTTCAACACGAAGTCACGAAGAGAAGGCAGAAGATTTTTATCCGCTGATTACGCAGATTTGCGCAGATGAATATTTTTTTATTAAAAATCGCTGTAGGCTAGAAAAGCATCCGATGCATCTTACAGATTATGAATTAGGTTAGTATGCAATTTAAAGAAATGCTGGCGAATCTGGTGTTGAAAAATATTTCCTATGCAGGGATGATTGACATCGCAGAGCAGGCTCTGGTCGAGGGATATGATTCACCGCATACGCGAATATTGGCGGGGGAAGATAAAGAAGACTTTAATACTTTCGAGGTTCATAGTTATTTTCAGAGGATGGTGCAGGAACTTGGTATAACATTGCCTGACGTCGAGGAGGCCGCGAGGATACTTATTCGTTATTGGATGTGGTGTATTGTGGAAGGGAACGTTGAGCCCAAGAAAGGTGCACAACACATTAATATTGAGGTATATTCAAATGTACACTGTTACCGCAAAGAATCTTACGTTGGCGAAGCCTGGGATTTAGGCAAAACCATCGGGATATTGTATGATTACGACGATGTGGAAGATATTTACGTGGGGAATCACGGCAGGACAATAACGAAAGAGCAGGCATTACAACAATTGGATGATGAGATGCGAACGGAGGCGCGCCGTTATCTTGAAAAGTATGAAACGAAATAGTAGTGTGTTGGGCGTTCGAATCTTGGGCGGGGACGCTTGAGCCACGTTTAGGAGGTGTTTGGTGGCAGGTGAGGCGGTTACGGAGAAGGATCGGAAGCTGGCGGCGGCGTGTATGGCGTGTCCGGTGTGTTCGCGGGCGCGGCGGCGGCAGAGGGGGTTTTGTTTTTGGCTGGTGAAGCGGGTGGAAGGTAAGGTTTGTCCGGCGTGCAGGGCGTATGAGAAGGTGTATGGGCGGAAGGCGCATGAGGCGATAGAGGAAAAAGAAAAAATTAAATAGAATTTAGAAGCAAGAAGCCAGAAGTCAGAATGAAGAGATGTCGTGCGAGTTTGACGCGCTAGGTGGTATATGGTGTTCGTCCCTGGGTTATCACCCGGGGCTGAGATACGGATGATGGTTGGGCATCGAAGGGTTTTAGCGTTTCGGGTCTCGGTTTGACATCATGGTGGGTCACAGACCCACCCTACGAAAAACACTTGTTGAGGGATGCGAAATGGGCCTGGCTGGCAAACGCAGGATATTGGCTATTATTTTGGGGATGATGGTCTTGGTTGGGATTTGCCGGATCTACGTTCGCGGGATGAAACAGCTTGAGCGGTGTGTTAGAGCGGATGTTGAAGTGGTCGCTACGGGCGGAGAGGTTCAGGAGGCGAGATTATACCGGCTGCCGGAGGGTTTATTTCATGGAATGTATTGGGAATTTGACAAGGACCGAGCATTTCGATTGGAGCTAAGCGATAGCAATGCATTTCGATTAGGGCTAAGCAATAGAAAGAGGCGGGAGTTTGACGTGATGGTGCCGGTTGAGGAGAAGCTAATGGCGTTTACCGGTGATGATCTTGTCAGGCAATGGGAATTTACCATCGATGAGAATGTCGGGGCGGGATTGATTGCCTATGATATGTTCGATGCGTCGGTGGGGATGAAGCTGCGGATTACATTACCCTACAAGCCGGATAAGCATTACAGCTTTAGCGTGGTAAGCGGGCCTGTGGATACTTGTTTGATTATTTTTGGTGAGTTGACGGACTATAATATTCATCGGCAAGATCGGGGAATCTTTGGCTATGCGGTGGTGAAGAAGGTTGATGACGCCAAATATGTTTCGGAGATATTTCAACCTATTGAGTTGTTGGGGTCCTTTGTGTGCCCGAGATGGAGATTGTTATCGTGGTTGGGGCTGGCGGCGGCAGTGGCGGTTATGGGCGGTAGTTTCGTGGCCGGGATACGTTGGGGGTGGCGAAATAGTATAGGGCTTTTGGCATGGGTAGCGGCGCTGGCGTGCAGTAATTGGAATATGATGATTCATGCGCGGGTGGTTGATATATTTCTAGGAGAAATGTTCTTTGGTTTTATTGTCTATCCGATTTTTTGCGTGTGGCTGGTGCGGGTGGGGTCATGGGTCAGGTTAATGGGATGGTTTAAAGCGAGAGAATAGCGCAAGAAAGTGGATTTCCGTCCCCGATAGGGTCGGGGGCAGGCTCTGCGCGGGAATGACAGAGAGGAGGTGTTATGGTGGCGAAGAAGGCTGCGGGGTCGAAGGCGTTTAAGCCCGCCGAGAAAGATTTGGCCGATGCGAAGGAGCGGGTTAAGAAGATTATTCCCATTTTGAAGAAGGCGTATCCGGATGCGCGGTGTGCGCTGGATCATCAAAATCCGCTGGAACTGTTGATGGCCACGATTCTTTCGGCCCAGTGTACGGACGTGCGGGTGAATATCGTGACGAAGGATTTGTTTAAGAAATATCGCACAGCGCGGGATTATGCCCAGGCGGATATTGGGAAATTGGAGGAGGATATCAAAAGTACGGGATTTTATCACAATAAGGCGAAAAATATTCAGGGGGCGTGCGCGGCGATGATCGAAAAGCATGGCGGAGAAGTTCCGGCGACGATGGAGGAGCTGACCGCGCTGCCGGGCGTGGGACGCAAAACCGCCAACGTCCTTCTCGGCAATGCGTTCGGCATCCCCGGCATCGTCACCGATACGCATGTTATTCGTCTGTCGCGGCTGATTGGGTTAAGTGGGAATACGGACGCGGTGAAGTTGGAGCAGGATTTGATGGAGATTGTGCCGAAGAAG
Organism: Sedimentisphaerales bacterium; assembly: GCA_016933395.1. Taxonomy (GTDB): domain Bacteria; phylum Planctomycetota; class Phycisphaerae; order Sedimentisphaerales; family SM23-30; genus JAFGBA01. The sequence continues at coordinate 22,236 of JAFGBA010000156.1, forward strand.
GAGTGGACGTTGTTTAGTCATTTGTTGATTTTTCATGGGCGGCAGGTATGTGTGGCGCGTAAGCCGGATTGTTCCAATTGTCCGATTAAAGAGTTGTGTGCGTATGAAAAAGGAGTTTGAGCCGCGAAGAATACAAACATTTTTATCCGCAGATTACGCAGATTTGCGCAGATGAAGACTTTTTAGAGAAGAGTATTTTAGCCACGAATTTTCTCGGCGTGGTCAGGACATGGGTAACAGTTTAGTGTCACGACATAGGTAACACTTTCTGATGGGCATTGTACTTCGTGGCATTTTTTTAG